>JAFRVM010000192.1 GCA_017438505.1 Clostridia bacterium
CGCGGGGGCTCCCCGCCCGCGTCAGCGGTGGAGGGATTATCGGTAAAAACTTAGTAAATAACAATCCCTCAGTCAGCTTCGCTGACAGCTCCCTTTACACAAGGGAGCCATTTAGATCGCTAAAATTTCCGTGACGCCAGAGCATGTCCCCACCGACAGGAGGAAACCAAAACGGTCAGCATCGAGTGCTGACCGTTTTGGTTTGTGCAGACGGTGCAGAAAACACGGTAGGGACGAGCATTGCTCGTCCGATTTTAAGGAATAAGATTAAGAAATATGATAAGTTCTGTGCTTTTTAAAGGGTTCCGTAATGCCAAAGCACGCCCGCGGGGGCTCCCCGCCATCGAAAGCGGGCTTTGCCCGCCTGCTGATTGACAAAATTGCTCGTTTGCTATATACTTTATAAAGAAAAATATGCACAGGAGACGAAATTATGAAAATTCTGGTTACTGGCGCGGAAGGCTTTGTTGGAAAAAATCTTACCGCCGCCCTTGAAAACATAAAGGCCGGCAAGGACAGAACCCGCCCCTTTGCGGTCGATGAGGTTTATCGCTACGATATAAACACCGACCCCTCGCTGCTCGGCGAATACTGCAAAAACGCCGATTTTGTATTCAATATGGCCGGTGTCAACCGCCCAAAGGAGCAGTCGGAATTTATGGCGGGCAACTTCGGTTTTGCCTCCCGCCTGCTCGATTGCCTGAAAAAGTGTGGCAACACCTGCCCTGTTATGCTCAGCTCCTCTATTCAGGCAACGCTTCTTGGCAGATACGCGGGCTCGGAGTACGGAAAATCAAAGCTGGAGGGCGAAAAGCTCTTTTTTGACTACGCCGACGAGACCGGCGCAAAGGTGCTTATTTACCGTTTCCCCAATCTTTTCGGCAAATGGTGCAGACCCAACTACAACTCGGCCGTGGCCACCTTCTGCAATAATATCGCAAACGATTTGGCCATTACGGTAAACGACCCTGCCGCAAAGCTGGAGCTTTTATACATCGACGACCTTGTCTGCGAGATGCTCGACGCCCTTGAGGGCAGGGAGCACCGCTGCGAATTTGAGGGGGTAAACGCTGTCGAAAAGACCGACGGCCGCTACTGCTTTGCCCCCGTCACCCACAAGGTGACCCTGGGCGAGATAGTCGGGCTGCTCGAAACCTTCAAGGCTCAGCCGCAGACCCTTGTTATGCCGAAAATTCCGGGCGACAGCTTCGCAAAAAAGCTCTATTCGACATATCTTTCCTATCTGCCTAGGGAAAAGGTCGCATTCCCGCTTAAAATGAACTGTGACGACCGCGGCAGCTTTACCGAGCTTTTAAAAACCGCCGACTGCGGACAGTTTTCTGTCAATATCTCAAAGCCGGGTATAACCAAAGGTCAGCACTGGCATAACACAAAGTGGGAATTTTTTATTGTTGTTTCGGGTCACGGACTTATTCAAATGAGAAAGATAGGCTCGGACGAAGTATTGGAATTTGAGGTCTCGGGCGAAAAAATCGAGGCGGTGCACATGCTGCCCGGTTACACCCACAATATAATCAACCTGAGCGATACCGAAAATCTTGTCACGGTAATGTGGGCAAACGAGCAGTTTGACCCCTCCCATCCCGACACATTCTTTGAGCCTGTAAAATAAAGGAGAAAAACAAAAATGCAACC
>JAFRVM010000193.1 GCA_017438505.1 Clostridia bacterium
GTGCCGCCGCCCTTGACAAAGGGTTCGTTTCCCGCTTAAAATGTAATTACGGGAGGCGGACGGAGCCGCCTCCCAAAGAATAATGTTTGTTTTTGTTTTATACCACAAGTTCAGCTTTACACAAAATTCGGGATAGACCCTATCCCCTTTTAGGGGTTGTGCAAACCACCGGTTGAACCGGTGGTTTTGATTTTTTACATCATTCTGTTCATTATAGCCGCGCCGTTATCTTTCAGCCACCTGTTCCACTTTTTATAGTCGGGATAGACGCTTTGAATAACGTCATAGAACTTGGCGGAATGGTTCATTTCCTTGAGATGGCAGAGTTCGTGAACCACAACGCTGTCGATGACCTCAGGCGGCGTCAGCATCAGCAGGCAGTTGAAATTGAGATTGCCATTGCTGCTGCAGCTTCCCCATTTGGTGCGCTGATTGCGAATGGTAATCCGTCCGTATCTTACGCCGAGGAGTTTCGCGTAATACTCCGCGCGCTGCGGAATATATTCCAGCGCCTTATCCGCAAGTTTTCTGATGTCTTCGGCAGTGAGCTTTTCATTGCTTTCCTGACTATCCTTAGCGGTTTGAAGCTTTTGTAAATGCCTTTCAATCCAGTCGGATTTTGAACCGATAAACTCATCAATTTCAGCCTGTTTCATTTTATACGGCGCGCGGGCGATCACACGTCCGTCGGGTTTTATCTCCAGCGCAAGCGTTTTTCGTTTGCTGCGGATTGTTTCATATTTGGGTATTGTCATGTCAATTGCTTCTCCTGTCTTTATCAAAATCAAGTATATATCATGGCTTTGAAACAATCAAGCAAAACGAAGTGAAATATAATTTTAAGGCAGTAAAGCGCAAAACGCAGATTGCAAAAGCGCAGCACAGATGATATAATTAAAACATACGGCAAAATCTTATGCCGTAAACCGCATCCGGGTTAAAATACTGTTCTTGGGAGGAGAATTATGGAACGGGAAAAACGCTTTTCCCGCGCGACATATCAGATTATGGAGCAGCTGCTTGAGGTGGAAAGCCTTGAGGAAGCTCTTTCGGGAAGTCTTGAAATAATCGTAAAAACGCTCGACAGCCAGGCGGGCATAATATGGTACCTTGACAGCGGCACGAACCGTCTTGTACCCATATATCATATCGGTCCGACGGATATTTCCGGCATCACCGTAGAAAACGGCATGAGTATCGAGGGTATTGTTACAAAAACCGGTCAGTCGATACGGGTAGAGGACGCATCCTGCGACCCGCGCTTTGAGGGCTCGGTATTCGATGAGAACGGCTTTGTAACCAAAACAATGCTGTGCGTACCGCTTTATGACACAAAAAAGACGGTCGGCTGCGTACAGATAATTAACAAGAAGGACGGCAGTCTTTACGACGAGGACGAGCTCAAGCTGTGCGAACGCATGGCAGCTCTCGCGGCTATCACTATTGACGAAAAGGGTCTTAATGTGGAAGCCGGAGAGGATAAACCGGTTATTATCTCACTGAGAAACGTTGTAAAGGAATACCAGTCCGGAGAAGGTGTCTCCCGTGTGCTCAAGGGCATAAATCTTGATATCTACGAAAATGAGTTTGTAGTAGTGCTGGGCGAGTCGGGCTGCGGTAAGTCCACTATGATGAATATAATCGGAGGCATGGA
>JAFRVM010000194.1 GCA_017438505.1 Clostridia bacterium
ACGGACAGCGAAAGCTGTCCGTTTTTCTCTGTGCGATTATAATTTATTGCTGTCGCAAAAAGTTCCGTGATGCAACACATGCCCGCGGGGGCTCCCCGCCCCGCCTAGATGCTGAAATCGCGGTTGGGGAATTTGCAGAGGAAGTTTGCGTAGGTGCGCAGCTCTTCAAGATTGATATTGTCGCTTAAATAATCGTTGGGATAAACGCTCAGTATCAGTTTTCTTATGCCCAGCTCAGCCGAACGCTCGGCGAAGGTGTAAAGAATATAGCGCGCGACAACCTGCTTGGGCATGGGAACACGGGTCGAGCCTGTACCCATAATGGGAACAACAAGGGTATCGTCGCCGGTGTGGTGAGCGGCTATGTAATCCCACATCTTGTCGATGTTCTGCAAAAGTGTCTCGCTGTCAATGGTCGAAACGCCCTGCTCGGTGATCTCGCTCATGGCGGAGAGCAGGATATCGCGGTCTTTTTTGTCGACCTTTACCGAGAGAGGAACTATCGTGCCGTACTCGTATACCTGATACTGCTCGCCACCGAGCTCCTGCTTTTTGCCCTCGATCTCACACTCTTTGTAATCGGGCTTGGACAGCTCTTTGCTTATCATTTCGCCAAGCTGATCCTGGGTGGTCTCTTTCCTTTTTCTTTTGGACATTCTCTTGATAAGCTGTGCCTGAATACTGTTCTTGCCGACATAAGGCAGACGCTCAAAAAAGATGTTGTTGCAGGGAATAAGGATCTGTCCCTTGTTTTCAAAAATATCGGCCATGGAGATATCGATCCAGCAGTCGGTGTTGCGGATTTTTTTGGAAAAGTGCGAAAAGCTGCTCTGCGAAAGCAGCGCGCTGAGCAGCGCTATTGCAAGATAAAGCCACGGCTGAGTGAGCAGCTCGTATAGGTTTATCCAGCCCCACTGAGTGTTTTTAAGCACATCGCAAAGCGATTTTGAGTCGGCTATCCATAAAATAAGCTGCTTAAAAACGAGCGCGGTACCTATGGACACGCCTATTTTGGCAAACAGAGCTTTTCTGCCGGCCGCAAAGTTTTTGAAGAAAATCCTTAATTTTTTAAATTTCATTTCAAATACCCCCGAATTGCTATTTCGAGAAACGCATTTTTATCCTGTAAATCAATTCTATTATAATCCTGCGGAAATTTCAACACATTTTATATCTGTTTTTCATTTTTTTCGTATATATAATTGGAAAGTCTGCCCGGGAGGTGTATAATAAAATAAAAAAAGTCGGGAGGAATGAACATTAAAAAAAGAAGAAGAGCATATTTTCCTAACGCCTATGGATGTGTCAAAAATAATCGGCTGTTCGGTTCAGGCGGCGAGAGAATTATTCTACCGTGAGGATTTCCCGACAATCAAGGTCGGAAAGAATTTCAAAGTTATGAAATCAGCTTTTATTGACTGGTGCAGGTCAAGGAGAGTATAAAAAGTTTAAACCTCGGAGAAAAATCCGAGGTTTTGTTTCAATATCCGGTTGGTGAGCGGTTGACATTCAGGCTTCCTCAAGGCAGCCAAGGGCAACCCAAGTACGCCATTCCAAAAATCATACAATCAATTTGGCAAGTGTTTGAGCAGTTTTAGAGCGATTTGCAAAAAAATAAAGCAGGTTAAAAAACCCGATTTTGGGTACGGATGTTCATAACTGACTTCGGCGCGAGAACATAATTTAAAAATAAAAAGAACCCCGTACGCGAATTGCGTGTCGAGGCTCTCGACTGCGAAAGAGCGCCAAAATGATACATAACCCACAGAAAAAGCGCCAAAATGATACGTACCTTTCCTCACGACAAACGGGAATCTATCGCGTCAGCATTTCAATCGCTTCATCTTCGGTTGCGACAAAGAACACATCTTTGCCTTTGTTGCTTTCATATATGAAGTCATGGAGTGGCTTGCTCGTGTAATGGGTGTAATCACCGTAGATAGCGATACGTCCACCGTAATTGATGTACTTCTGCAATATTTCTCCGGCAAGCCCAGTGCTGAGAATAAAGAAATCCTCGACAATCAACTTCTTGCTGATAACGATGTTCTTTGTGCCGGCATCATACTTTGCTGTCATCAGAACATCCAAAGCAGATTGAGCATCCGCTATTACAATGTCATCGCTGTTTATGATGGCACAGATTATCC
>JAFRVM010000019.1 GCA_017438505.1 Clostridia bacterium
CAAACGGCACAGTTGAGATCGGTTACGGTGTTCTCGAAGAATATCAAGGTCAGGGCTATGCTACCGAGGCTGTCTGCGCGGCTGTGAACCGGGCATTGCAGCAGCCTGACATTACCCGCGTGGAGGCGGAAACGGAGCCGGACAATCAAGCCTCAAGGCGGGTACTTGAAAAATGCGGATTTCTCCCGACCGGCACTGTCGGAGAAGAAGGACCTCGCTTTTTTAAAGTGATTAAATGAAAGGAGAGTAAAAGTTATGGAAAAACTGGTTGCTTTTATCTGCGCTGCGCTGCCGTGGATCGCCATGGCGCTTTTACTGGCTATCTTCTTTGTCAGAGCCGCGCGCGGAAAAAATGAAAAAGATAAAAAAAAAGACCACAGTTCCGAAGGCATTGCAATGGGCATGTGCCTCGGCGTTGCTATGTCGACGGCTCTGCATATCAATATCGGCCTTGGCCTGATTGCGGGCATGTTGCTCGGTCTCATAGTCGGCTCGGGAATAAAGAAGCAAGACAAATGAGCGATAAACCGGAGTTTGTCGCACAGAGATATTTATCAAGTGTAATGGAGGGAAAAAGTATGAACGTCATTTACGAAAAGAAGAACGCCATGACTTTTATCGGGTTTCACACGGAAATCCTCCCCGCTGAGGGTTATCAGAAATGCCCTGAATTCTGGGACAGGGAGTACAACGAGAAGTACGCCCGGCTATGGCAGACCATGAAACCCGAAACCCCGGTCGAGGAAGCAATTCTCGCTAACGGAATCGGCATGTTTGCCATCTGCACGCAGGCCGAAAACGGCTTTGACTACTGGATTGCCGGACTGTATCAGGGCGGTGAAGTGCCAAAGGGTCTGGAACTGTACTCTTTCCCGGCAAGTAAATGGGCTGTCGTCTCAACCAAAGGCCCTATGCCGGATTTGCTGCAAACGCTGAACACCTATGTCTGGCAGGAATGGTTTCCTACGGAGGGGAAAAAGCGTCAGGCGAACGGCACGGCGACGCTGGAGGTATACTCCGCCGGCAATCCGCAGTCACCTGATTACGAAAGTGGTATCTGGGTGCCCATAAAAGAGGAATAATACCTGCTGATTTTGTCGTAATCATCAAATTGAATATTGCTTTTAAGAAACGAAAAGTAACCCCTAAAATCAACATAAATACAAGCTAATGCTCACTTCCCGATCAATTACAATGACATTTCAATACCAAATCGCATCAATTTTTATGACATTTCAATATTAAATCGCATCAAATTTTATGACATTTCAATACCAAAACGCATCTATTTTAATGACATTTCAAATGCTGTGTTCAAAAATGCCCTAATCGGCAAATTGCATAAGCGGCTATCATTTTTTTACTTATATTTGCCGAAAATCCGTCTGAGCCTTTTTACGAATTGACTTTTGCGCTGTTTTTGAATATAATAATATATGAAATCAAAAAAGGAGCGTAACCGATGGTTTGCAGTAACAGTATTATCGGCTAACTGAATATAGGCGCAGAGCATGGCGGAGGGACTACCCCTCTTGTTTAGTGCGCCTTTTTTGAGTAACTTTCGTAAGGTTAAACCGCAGGATGCAGCCACAACGGGAGCTGCTTTGCTGCGGTATTTTTATATCCTTTTTTAGCAATTTATCAAATCAACTAACGGTTTTACCAAGAACTAAACTTTTTATGGAGGATAAAATTATGAAAATAAAACTTATACCCGTAAATGACGATAACCGCGAGGCTGTTCTTGCTCTTTCCGTGCGCAAGGACCAGCCCTTTGTGGCGCCCAACGATGTATCACTGCGGCAGGCCGATGAAACCAACGCAAAGCATCCTGGAGTAGCGCGTCCTTTTGCCATATATGCGGACGGTACGCTTGTCGGCTTTTGCATGTTCGCTTTTGCTCCTGAGCTTGAGAATCCGGCGGATCGGTACTGGCTCTGGCGTTTTATGATAGATAAAGACAAACAGGACAAGGGGTACGGTCAGGCCGCTTTGCAGGAGATAATCCGATATTTCAAAACAAACGGCGCGGACAGGCTCTACGTTTCTACCGAGCCTGAGAACGAGCACGGTTTACATATATATCACAATGCAGGTTTCCGTGAGACCGGCATCATAAGCGATGACGAGGCGGTTCTGATGCGGATGCTAAAGGGCCCTAATAAGACGGTTAAAGACTTTTACCAAGTGCCGGTTGACAGCCTCCTGCATATAAAGGGAAAGCGTGGATACGGCGTCAGCATTGCTGTCAACGGCAGAGATGAAGGCATAGAAACCTACTGCTCGGGCAGCGGCAGATACGGGCAGGAATTTCCCGTTAACCCGGATATGATGTTCCAGGCGGGTTCGGTATCAAAGCCTGCGTTTGCGGTCACGTTGCTGCGGTACGTCGACAAAGGTATTATTGACCTTGACGCGGATATATCCGGCGTTGTGCCGGAGTTTGTCAAAAACGGTCCCGTGACCTTCTCTGCCCTTCTCAGCCATACGGCAGGCTACAACCTTTCCGGTTTCCCGGGTTACAAGGCGGATCACAAGCCGTTTACTCTTGAGGACATTTTAAACGGAAAAGGCATCACGCCCAAGCTGCGCAGAATCCGTCCCTACGGCGAGCAGTACATGTACTCCGGCGGAGGCATAACCCTTGCACAGCTTGCCTTTACACGCATTACGGGAGTGACACTGCGAGAGGCCTTTCAAAAGGAGGTCGCCGAGCCGCTCGGTCTTAAACGAACAGGTTATTTCCAGCCGCTCGACGAGCAGTTTGTCCCCTTTGCCGCCTTCGGCAACAAGCTTGCATACAGGGAAAATAAAAATCATGGCTATCACTATTTCCCTGAGCACGCCGCGGCGGGTCTATGGAGCACCCCCACAGAACTTAGTAAACTCGGCATTGCCATATCACGCAGCTACCGTGAAGGCGGTCTGCTCAAGCAGGAGACAGCGCGCCGCATGCTCACGCCCGTTAAGGACGAGTACGGACTGTGCATTCAAAGGCTTAGCAGTGATGTCGCCTACCATGACGGCTGGAACGTCGGCTTTATTACAGACTGGATGATCTCTCTGCGGGATGATCTGTGCGTAGTAAGTATGATCAACAATACGACCAACAAACCGCTTTGCCAGGCAAACCTAAAGGTTGCGCTTGAGCTGTTCCAGAATATCGAAGAAGAAATATACGAAGACACCGACAAGTCGTGCTGGGAGTCCTACTGCGGAAAGTACGAGCAAAATTGCGCGGACTTCCTTTTAGACGAGGTCTTTTTAAAGGACGGCAAGCTGTATGCTAAGATTGCCGGCAAAAAGAACGGCGAGAATATCTATCAGCTCTACCCCACAGGCGATAAGACCTTTGGACGAAAGGGCGGCTTTGCCAAAATAGAATTCGGCGACAACTGCCTGACAGTAGACGGGATTGCCTGCAAAAAACTGTAACAAAATAAAAGGAGAAAATATGGATAAAAAAACAATGATGGAAAACCTTGCCCGACTTTCGCACGAGAAAGGCGGCTTCAACGGAGCATGGCTTTACGCCGAAAAAGGCGAGATTATATCCAAAGGCACCATGGGTTATTGCGATCCCGATAATACTCAGCCCATTACCGAGGACACTATCTTTCAGCTTGCTTCGGTAAGTAAGCAATTTACCTCAACTGCGGTCATGCTTCTGATAAGAAAAGGACTTTTACGCTTAGAGGATGATATTACAACATTCTTTCCGGAGCTTGTCGCATACAAGGGTGTGACGGTACGCCATCTTCTCACCCACACCGGCGGCGTTCCCGATTACTTTGACGACGCGGACTGGTTCATAAAAATATGGGAGGAAGAAAAACGGGTTCCGGGTAACGGTGAGATAGTTCGCTTTCTTTGCGAGACAGAGCTTAAACCCTATTTTGCCCCGGGCGAAAAGCTTGAATACTCCAACACCGGCTACAACCTGCTTGCGCTGCTGGTAGAGCGTCTTTCGGGCGTCCCCTACGAGCAGTATCTGCAAAAGAACATCTTTGAGCCCGCCGGAATGAGCTCCACACGCTGCTGTCATATCCGCAG
>JAFRVM010000195.1 GCA_017438505.1 Clostridia bacterium
AAGACGTTTCACGGCACCGATGAGGAAAAGACCCGCATCGCCTCGGTAAACAAAATTCTCCAGAACTGGAAAGTTTAAATGCAAACATGAAAATTGTGTCCAACATATTCATCGTTTTGCTTTTTGCCGTAGGCCTTGCCTGCGCAAACGAATACTTGCACTTGGCAGATTCCTGCTATGCCGTAAGAGCGTTGCATGCAAGTGGCGTCAAGGCCAATCCCAAAAATGCGGAAATCATGATGGACGCATACAAAAAGGCGATGGAAGATCCTTCTGTGCTTGAAAAAGCGACCGAAGGTTATGTCAAGTCGCTTTATTTTTCTTTCAGGTTCGTCAATTTTGATAAAAAACTGCGAAAGGAAAAACTCGACAGTCTTAAAACCGTGAGCGAATCCGCTTACAATAAATTCCCCAAGAACAAAGAAATTGCACATGTGTATGCAAGTGCCCTTTCGATATGGGGAAACGAACGCGGTGCCCTCACTTCGGTAAAAGAAGGGGTTGCTGCAAAAGTTCGCGATGTCGCTACCGCTGCCGAAGACTGGCAAGTTCTCGGGCGGGCTCATGCCGTGTTGCCTTACGTCCCTGTAATCTTGACATGGCCGGATTCCAAGCTTGCAGACAAATACCTCAACCTTGCACTTGAAAAGAACCGCAAGGACGTTTATAATTATTACTATCTTGCGGACTTTTACAACACAAAGAATGATCTTATACGTCAATCTAAAACATCAATATAGCTGTATGCACTACCAATCAGTTCTAATCATTCAAACATAGGTGTGAACCACTCATTATTTTCTCCCACAATGTTCACCCTCATAAATATTTTCAAAACGTATTTCATTTGTGCGCACATTAGTGTATAATAGTATTGAGGTGATACTATAGCTAAAACATCTAATCTCTATGCGCGTATTGAACCGGAGGTCAGGGAGCAGGCGGAGGCTATCCTTTCAGCTCTCGGGATCCCGGCATCAAGCGCAGTCAATATATTCTATAAACAGATAATACTTCATCGCGGCTTACCATTTGACGTGGTTTTACCTGTACTGTTTTTTCCGAAGTATACCTGACACGCCTCTTGTGTATATGTGCCCTCGGGCCCGAGATAGCTCACCTTTTCGGATGCAATATCTGTCCGAACAGTGCTTGTCGTGGATGCCGTGGCAGGCACCACATCCGATGCAATGTGGCAAATGATGCTGTCTGTGACCGTACCCTATGTCATAAGCGCAGTTATATACTATGTCTCCTTTTTCAGGCAGGTCAAAAAGGCAAATATCATTCTGAGCGAGCTTAGCGAGGCTGAATGAGGATATAAATAAAGGGCAGTCCGCCGGGGCTGCCCTTTTGATCTGATCCTTTTGGGTTTGTCTCGCTATCCGCCGCAGGCGGGATATCCTGCACCGAGGAGGTTGCTTATCTGCCTATTTCCATACCCTTGCTATCGGTACCTGCCTGACAGTATTCTGCAAAAGCTTTTGAGGCTGCGGCGTCGTTGGCGGTCTTGCTTCCTTTCTTTGCGGAATAACTGTAAGCGAGATCTCCGCTGTCTTCCACATTGAAGTTTATCTGGTAAACGTTCCACAGTCTGGAGGACCTGCACCTGATCTTTGAATATGCAGCCCTGCTCCTATCAGCGAAATAGACATATTCCTTTATCTTGGAAACCATGGTCTGGGTAGCATCGAAGTTTTTAATGGAAGAAGCCCAGAACATACAGGAAGATAGCAAGAAAAACATATCTTGCTCTTGCAAGATCCAAAAAGCGCACAGCTAAAAAGATACGCTCGGAAAT
>JAFRVM010000196.1 GCA_017438505.1 Clostridia bacterium
CGGCTGCGGAAGAACGGATATGTACGGCGGCTCGGGTCCGCAGTTGATGGCTTCCCTGCAGGCGCTTGCCGACCTTGAGGGAGATTATGACGTTTATCCCGGCCACGGTGCAGCTACAACCCTTAAATACGAGAGAGAGCACAGTCCATACCTTCGGAGAGATATATGAAGCTATTTGTAATCGGACACGATTTTGATTATGAGATGGAAAGCCTTTGCCGTCTGTTTTTCCCGAACGAGAAAATTACTGTTTTAAAGGAAAACGGCGAGGAAGCTTTTACCGATCAGACTTTGGTTTATACGGTTTTTGATGAAAATGCAATTACAGTAAAAATAATTACCGAAAATGAGACTCTTTGCGACAGGGTAGAGGAAGTTTCCGCCGACGAAAAGGAAAAATCCCGTCAGATGGCGGTTGCGCTGTTCGGTCTTTTTGTTAAGCTGACAGGCTTTACACCTAAATGGGGCATACTTACCGGCGTTCGTCCCGTTAAACTTTTCCGAAGACTGTGCAAATCAAGCGGAATAATATATGCCGCGAACTATTTTCGGGATAAACTGCTTGTTTCGCAGGAAAAGGTCTCTCTTGCCGCTGAGACAAACGGCAGAGAGAGCGCAATTATTGAAACATCCCTGCGTAAGGGCTTTAGCCTTTACATATCCATTCCCTTTTGTCCGACGAGATGCTCTTACTGTTCCTTTGTTTCCCAGTCGATTGAAAGGGCGGGTAAACTGATTCCGCAGTATGTCGATTTGCTTGTAAAGGAGATCGCCTATACAGCGCAGATTGCAAAACAGGCGGGACTAACCCTCCAGACGGTATATATGGGCGGCGGAACGCCTACCACACTTTCCGCCGAGCAGATGGGCAGAGTGATAGACGCGGTATATGAAAACTTTGATACCTCAAATATGACCGAGTTCACCGTTGAGGCGGGACGTCCGGATACAATAACTCCCGAAAAATTACAGGTAATAAAGTCTCACGGCGTCGAAAGAATCAGCATTAATCCCCAGACCTTTAACGACAGCGTGCTCCGAGCGATAGGCCGAAAACATACAAGCGCGCAGACAATCGAGGCTATGCTGCTTGCCAGGCAGACGGGTTTTTCCAACATAAATATGGATATTATCGCAGGTCTGCCTACCGATACACTTGAGGGATTTCGCCATACTCTTGACTGCTGCTTTGAGCTTGATCCGGAGAGCATAACGGTGCATACGCTTTCCATTAAGAGAGCGTCAAACCTTGTTTACACGGGGCAGGCGGAGTATAACAGCGAGGGGATTTTAGTTTCCGATATGGTGGATACCGCCACAAAAGAGCTGTTTGACCACGGCTTCCGACCTTACTATCTCTACCGTCAGACAAGGATGCTGGGCAATCTTGAAAACACCGGATGGAGCAAAGAGGGCAGCGAGTGCCTGTATAATGTGTTTATTATGGACGAGACCCACACAATTCTTGCATGCGGTGCCGGTGGAGTTACCAAAATGCGTCAGCCTGACGGGGACGTTATTGAACGCATATTTAATTATAAATTTCCGTATGAATATATTAACGGTTTTGACCAAATGCTTAAACGGAAGGAGAAGGTTTTGAGTTTTTATGAGAAATTTGATTGATTATTACATTAAGTACACCGAAAGAATCGACGATATCAACGATTCTGCGCTGTATGCTCCCGAAGAGATGATTATTCAGATGGAGTGGCAGTATGAGCGCCGAATCAACGAAATATCCTATTTTATCAACGATTTCGGAGAAGGTCACAAGCTTGTTATGCTTGCCGGTCCCTCAAGCTCGGGTAAAACTACCACCGCCAATATGATAACCCGTGCGCTTAACAAAATGGGTTCAAACGCTTTTCGGGTTTCTCTTGACGATTTCTTTCTGGGCAAGGACAAAGCTCCCAAGCTCAAGGACGGCAGTCAGGACTACGAGTCAATTAACGCTATTGACATTCCTCTTATGCAGAAATGCCTGATGACCCTTTTGGACGAGGGAAAGTGTGATTTGCCCGTTTTCAATTTTAAAACTCAGCTTCCCGATACCGAAAAGGTCAATCATATAGAGCTGGGGGAAAACGATGTTGTAATTGTCGAGGGCATACACGCTCTTAATCCCGCCGTTACATCTTGTTTTCCCGATTCAAAGCTTATCAAGATTTATATAAGCGTAAAACAGGGGATGGTTGAGGGGAATACAGATGTAATTTCAGCGGTGGATATGAGACTTATCCGCCGTCTTGTCAGAGATTACCAGTTTCGGGGCAGCGACGCTCAGCGTACCTTTGAAATGTGGAATCAGGTGCGTATAGGCGAAAGACTATACATCGACCCATATAAGCGGCTGGCGGATATAACCATCAATTCCATACACATTTATGAGCCCTGCATCTTGAAGAAATATGCTCTGCCCATTCTGTCGGAGATATCTCCCGAAAGCGAGTTTTTCGACAAGGCAAAGTCGCTTGCCGACGGACTTGAAATGTTTATTGACATTCCTCTTTCACTTGTGCCCGAAACCTCGCTTCTGCGCGAGTTTACCGGAGGCGGAATATACAAGTATTAGTCAACAGGCCGCAAGGCTGAAATAAAATTTTACAGGAGGTTTCTATTATGGAATATTTTGATAAGGTTGCCGATTCGGTAAGAACTACAGCCGAGAGCATAGGCAAAAAGACAATGGACGCGGTTGACGCTTCCAAACTCAAGGTTAATGCTTACGAAATAAACAGTGAAATCAAAAAACGCTATGAGGCTCTCGGACGCATTGTTTACGACGCAAAAAGAGGAGATTTTAACTGCGACGTAGTCATAGAGGAAAACATCAGAGAGATCAACATTCTGTATGACAAACTGAGCGAAATAAATTCAAAAATAGCAAGGCTTAAAAACAAGACCTGCTGTCCCAAGTGCAGCGCAATAAACGACAACGAGGCAATTTACTGCTCACGCTGCGGCCGCCGTCTTTCAGACTGATTATTTGCGGCAAAAGATAAAATTATATTTTTAGGTGTGTGATTGTGTGTCGTTAATGGATAAAGCTAAAAGGGTGTTCGGCAAAAAAGGCGCCGCTTCTAAAGGTCAGGGCGTTATGGAGGGCGTTTTTGTTTTAACCTTTGGACTTGTAATGGTTAAAATAATAGGATTCCTCTTTAAAATTCCCGTGTTCAATATGCTCGACGGCAGCGGTACGGGCTACTATCAGACTGCCTATACCATTTATACTCCGGTTTATACCCTTGCCACAGCCGGACTGCCCTCGGCGGTATCCCGCCTTGTATCTACATATATGTACGGCAAGAGCTACAGGGATGTGCGCAAGACCAAAAAGGTCGCTACAAAGGTGTTTATTTTTACCGGTGTTCTGGGATTTACCGTCCTTTTTGCAATCGGTATGCTGCTGCCCGTGCTTGTCAGCAAGGGCATATTAAACCCCGATTCTTACGATCCCAAAGCTTCTCTGTGCATTATTGCAATGGCTCCGGCGGTATTTTTCTGCTGTCTGATGTCGGCCTACCGCGGATATTATCAGGGACTGCGAAATATGATCCCTACAGCCACCTCAGAGATAATTGAGGCCTTTACCAAGCTTATCTTCGGTATTGGCGCAACATTTGCGGTTATTAAATACTGTCAGGCCTCCTACAATAAGGACGGCACATTCCTCGGTGTGCATTACAACACTATGGAAGAGGCTATGTCGGCCTGCCAGCCCTATGCCGCCGCCGCGGCGATATTCAGCGTTACCATCGGCGCGCTGCTTGGCTTTATTTATCTGAGCATACGCTTTAAAAAGATGGGCGATACCATTACCGAAGAGCAGATTGCTCAGTCAGCCGACCCGGAAAGCAGTAAAAAGATACTTAAAACCCTGCTTGCCTTTGGTATTCCCATCGCTCTGGGCGTTCTTACAATGAATATTGCCACCCTGGTAGATATGATTACAATCAAGTGGAGACTTGGCAGTATTGTTTCACAAAAACCTCAGGCGCTGCTGGACTGCTATCCCGGACTTATACCTGCGGAAAAGGATCTTGCAGAGATACCTAACTATCTGTTCGGATGCTACAGTCTTAACGCCTCGCTGTTCAATCTTATTCCCACAATAGTTCAGGCCTTCGGTGTATCGGTGCTTCCCGCTCTTACTGCGGCCTGGCTTGCAAAAAACACCGATGAGGTTAAGACAAACATTTCTTCGATACTCAAAATAACAAGCCTTATAGCCATTCCCTCGGGACTTGGAATGTCGGTGCTTGCAGGACCTATTCTCCATCTTCTTTATCCGGGACGTCCGGCAGAGGCGACAATCGCTACCCCCATGCTGAGAGTTATGGGAATAACCGTTCTTTTCTTTGCGCTGCTTGCGCCTATTAACAGCATGCTTCAGGCAATAGGCAAGCAAAATGTTCCTGTTAAGCTTATGCTCGCAGGCTGCACGGCGAAAATAATTATCAACACTATTCTTATCGGAATACCCAAAATTAATGTTATGGGAGCGCCGTACGGAACATTTGTAAGCTACAGTTTTATTATTGTTGCAAGTCTTTATATTCTGCTTAAAAATACAAAGGTAAGGCTGAATTATTTGCAAACCTTTATCAAGCCCCTTGCGGCCGGTCTTATGAGCGCCGCGGCGGCATGGGCTGCCGACGGTCTGCTCGGAAAAGTGATAGGTTCGGGTAAAATTGTGACCCTTTTCGCCCTTGTTGCGGCGGTGGTTGTCTATGTTGCGGCTATACTGCTTATAAAAGCCATTACCTATGACGATTTGATTTTGATTCCAAAAGGGGAAAAATTTGCAAAAATACTTGAAAAACGCGGATGGATAAGTTAAAATAGACAAAGATGGAATTTACCGCTATTTTAAGAGGGTTTTAACTTGGTGGAATTTGAATTTAAAGATAAATACAGCGTTGATGATTTGCTTAAAATAATGACTGTTTTAAGAGCACCCGGCGGATGCCCCTGGGATGCGGAGCAAAATCACAAAAGTATTCGTTCAAATTTCATCGAAGAGGTTTACGAGGCGATCGAGGCAATCGATACCGACGACAGCGCTTTGCTCTGCGAAGAGCTCGGCGATGTGCTGCTTCAGGTGGTTTTCCACACTCAGATGGAAAAGGAAG
>JAFRVM010000020.1 GCA_017438505.1 Clostridia bacterium
AACAACCACATTACCGACTATGAGCTCTACACCGACACAAACTATAACAGAATCATTCTCTCCTTCCCCTGGGCAACGGGCGAAGATCAGAATGCCGAAAAAACAATAGCTGAGATCTCCGAAAACGCCGATCTTATGTTTATTGAAGGCAACTATGAAACGATAAATATCGAGTACGACAGCACAGGTACCCGCACGGTTACCGACGACCAGGGAAATGTCCTTACCGTTGTATGCGACGGTTCCGATATTACCGAGGCAAGGCCCAGAGTAAATCAGGAGGATAACTCCTACATCGTTTCCCTCAAGTTCAATGAGGAAGGCACACGCAAATTTGCCGAGGCCACAGCAAGAATGGTAGGCAAGCCCATATCCATATGGCTTGACGACGTGCGCATCTCCTACCCCACGGTAAACGAGGCTATTACAAGCGGCGAAGCTTCCATCTCCGGCAACTTTACCTCTCAGGAGGTTACCGATCTTGCAAACAAGATCAACGCAGGTGCGCTTCCCTTTAAAATGGAAACTCAGGGCTACGAGGTCATCGAGTCCACACTGGGCGCAAACTCCCTGCGCGCTATGGCTATCGCAGCCGTTATCGCATTTATCATTATTGCGATATTTATGATCTTTAAGTACAGACTGCCCGGTGCAGTTGCCTGCCTTGCCCTTCTCGGTCAGGTTGCAGGCTCTATCGCCGCGGTTTCCGGTTTCTTCCCTGTTTTCAAGAGCTTTACTCTTACACTTCCCGGTATCGCCGGTATCATACTCTCCATGGGTATGGGAATCGACGCCAACATCATTACCGCTGAGCGCATCAGGGAAGAAGTTCGCGCAGGCAAATCGGTATTCGGTGCTATTGATTCCGGATGTAAGGGTTCCTTCTCGGCCATCTTTGACGGCAACGTCACCAACGTAATCGTTGCCATCATCCTTATGACTATATTCGGACCTCCCTCCGAGCTTCTCTCCAAGCTGCTCGGACCCTCTACCGTAGGTGCTGTTTATTCCTTCGGTTACACCCTGCTTATAGGTGTTATATTCAACTTTATAATGGGAGTATTTGCTTCCCGTACAATGCTCAAGGCACTCTCCGGCTTTAAAGCATTACGCAACAGAAAGCTTTACGGAGGTGATTCAGAGTGATTAAAAAGGAATATGATTTTGTAGGAAACAGAAAAAAATGGTTTACATTTTCTGCATGTCTTATTGTTTTAGGTATTCTTCTTACCATTATTCTGGGCGTCACTCTGGATATCCAGTTTACCGGCGGCGCGCTTATCAAGTATTCCTACACGGGAGATATTGACAAGGCTGCGATCTCGCAGATTATTAAAGATGCCACGGGACGCGACGCTAAAATCGAGCTCAGTACCGCAGCTTCGGTTATCGAGGGCGACGAGGGCAAGCGCTTTACCGTTTCCTTCAGCGCTCCCGGCAAAAAGGATAAGGAAATTGACGAGACAACAACCGAGGCCATTATAAAGGCCCTTAACGAAAAATATCCCGACAGCAACATAGAGAGACTTACAACAAATATTGTTGAGCCTACTATGGGTCACGAATTTTTAGTTAAGTGTATTGTTGCGGTTGCTCTTGCGGCATTCTTTATGATTTTATACGTTGCCATCCGATTCAGAAAAATCGGAGGCTGGTCCGCAGGTGTCATGGCCGTTATAGCCATTCTGCACGACCTTGCAATCGTATTTTTAGTATTTGTTATCTGCCGTTTCCGCATCGACAACAACTTTGTTGCCGTTGTTCTCTCCATTATCGGTTATTCAATCAACTCCACAATAGTTGTTTTTGACCGTATAAGAGAAAACAGAAAAATTATGGGCCCCAAGGCTACTACCGCAGAGCTGGTCAACAGAAGTATCAACCAGACCCTCGGCAGAACCATCAACTCGAGCCTGACTACACTTATTGCCGTTGCAAGCATAGTAGTTATAGCTATCATTTTCGATATCAGCTCTATCATCACATTCGCAGTTCCCCTTATGTTCGGTATAATCTCCGGCGCTTATTCGTCGGCGTTTATCTCCGGTCCGCTGTGGGTTGCATGGAAAGAGTATATCGCAAAGAAAAAAGCATAATTTTTGATAAATTTAAAATTTTTCTTGCATTTGCAATCAGTTTGTGTTATTATGCTAACGCACGATTAGTTGAAAGAGGTGACATTAATGAAAGAGAATCTCCATCCCAACTATCAGGAGACTACAATCAGATGTGCTTGCGGCAATGTTATTAATACACGTTCCACAAAAAAGGATATCCGTGTTGAAATTTGCTCCAAATGCCATCCGTTCTATACCGGAAAGCAGAAGCTTGTTGACTCCGGCGGACGTGTAGACAGATTCAGAAAGCGTTTCAATCTTACTGATAACAAGTAAACTTTTAGCGGTAAATACAGGCGGCGCGTTAAACGTGCCGCCTTATTGTCGTTTTTGCATGTTTGTTATTTTTTGAGCAGGAGGTGCCTGTTTTTGCAGTATTTTACGGTCAAAAAGGCGGCAAATGATGAATTTGTGGAAAAACGGTCCCGCTTTATAGGTTATATCACCCCAGTGCAGACCGAAGAGCAGGCGCTGCGTTTTATCAAGGAGATAAAATCAAAGCACTGGGACGCGACGCACAATGTTTACGCCTATATTCTGCGGGATAAAAATATTATGCGCTATTCCGACGACGGCGAGCCTCAAGGCACGGCGGGAATGCCCGTTTTAGACGTTCTGCGCAAAAAGGAACTTTGCGACGTCGCCGTGGTGGTTACCCGATATTTCGGCGGAATACTGCTGGGCGGCGGAGGACTTGTGCGCGCATACACAAAGGGAGCGGCAATAGCGGTAGAAGCAGGCGAGCCTGTCTGCAAAAAGGAATGTCCCCTTTGCCGCATACGCTGTGACTATAATTTTTACGGCAAGGCTTCCTCGGCAATTGCCGACTGCGGGGGATACATCGACAGCACCGATTTTGCCGCCGACGTGATGGTGGATTTTCATATCGAAGAGGAAAACTTAGGCGCGCTTACAAAAAAAATAACCGATTTATCAAGCGGAGGCGTGAAAATCGAGCAGACAGATTCCGCTTTCTTTGACATAAAAATATAAATGATACTTTTTTTATAGGATATTTGATAGTTTAGGAGTAAATAATATAGACGAATAAATCTATCCGGTTTGCGAGGCGATAGTTTTATGACAATCAGAGAACAGATAGAAGCTAACGAGAGGACTTTTCTTTCCGAATTTGCTACAAAATCCGCCGAAAGTCTCGGCCGCAAATACCCCGACGAGCCTTGCCCTTACCGCACCGAATTTCAGCGCGACAGGGACAGGATAATCCACAGCAAGGCCTTCCGCAGATTAAAGCACAAGACGCAGGTTTTTCTTGCTCCTGAGGGCGACCACTACCGCACCCGTCTTACTCACACGCTTGAGGTCTCGCAGATTGCCCGCACGGTTGCCCGCGCGCTTGCTCTCAATGAGGATCTGGCCGAGGCTATATCGCTGGGGCACGATTTAGGGCACACACCCTTCGGTCACGCGGGGGAGAGGGCGCTCAGTGAGGTCTGTCCCTTTGAATTCAAGCACTACGAGCAGAGCGTGAGGGTTTGTGAATGCCTTGAGCGTGACGGAAGAGGTCTTAACCTTACCGCCGAGGTGCTCGACGGCATACGCTGTCACACCGACGGCACTCCCGCATTTACCCCCGAGGGCAGAATTGTCCGCTTTGCCGACCGCATAGCTTACATATGTCACGATATCGACGACAGCATAAGGGCGGGAATACTCTGCAACGAGGATATCCCCGCTGAGATACGAAAAATAATAGGCAACCGCCACTCCGAGCGCATTAACGCCTTTGTCGGCGCGCTTGTCTCGGGCAGCCATGACGATGAGATAGCCATGATGCCTGATGTATACGATGTTTTTAACGAGCTTCACGGATTTATGTTTAAAAGCGTTTACTGCAACCCCGCCGCAAAGGGCGAGGAGGGCAAGGCGCAGGAACTTGTGCAGAAGCTATATTTTTATTACTGCGATCACCCCGAAAAACTCACCGGCGAATACAAAACCGTGTTCGAGAATGAAGGCGCAGAGCGTGCCAGCGTTGACTTTATATCCTCTATGAGCGACCGATACGCGGTAAACGATTACAGCGATCTGTTTATTCCCCGCTCATGGGGCAATTTGAACTGATACCGTATGATATATTAAAGATGTTAAAGATGAAAGGGGTGATATCTTGGCCTTTCCCGACGATTTTTTATATGAACTTCGCGCGCGCAATCCCATTGAGGACGTTGCGTCAGGGTATGTTAATTTGAAAAGAGCGGGGCATAATTTTAAAGGGCTATGCCCTTTTCATGCTGAAAAAACCCCTTCGTTTACGGTTTATCCCGACAGCTCATCCTTTTTCTGCTTCGGATGCGGGGCGGGCGGAGATGTCATCACCTTTATCAAGCGGATAGAAAATCTCGATTACCCCGAGGCCGTGCGTTTTCTCGCAGGCCGTGCGGGTATGACCGTGCCCGAGGACAAGGCGCAGAGCGGTCTTGCCGATGCAAAAATGCGCATAAGGGAGATAAACCGCGAGGCGGGCAGATTTTTTTATAAAATGCTGCATACCCAAAAGGGCGCTGCGGCTATGGAATACGCCAAAAACAGAGGTCTTTCGGAAGAAATTATAAAAAAATTCGCAATAGGTTTTGCACCCGACAGCTGGGACGAGCTGTATAATTATCTTAAATCAAAAAACTACCGCGACGAGGACATAGAGGCTGCCGACCTTGTGCGTAAAAACCGATACGGCAGGTTTAACGACAGATACAGAAACAGACTGATGTTTCCGATAGTCGATTTACAGGGAAATGTTATCGGTTTCGGAGGACGTGACCTTACCGGTCAGTCAAACGCCAAATATATAAATACCTCCGATACCTTGATATATAAAAAGACAAACAATCTTTACGCCCTGAATATCGCCAAAAACTCAAAAAGCGATTTTATGCTGCTTTGCGAGGGATATATGGACGCAATAGCCATGCACCGCGCAGGCTTTGATAACGCCGTGGCCTCCTGCGGAACGGCGCTTACCGAGGAACAGGTACAGCTTCTTGCCCGCTATACAAACAGCGTCACAATAGTATACGACGCCGACGCGGCGGGACAAAAGGCCGTGCGGCGAGCCATTCCGCTTATAAAAAGAACCGGAATCAGCATAAAGG
>JAFRVM010000197.1 GCA_017438505.1 Clostridia bacterium
GGGAATGTCGGGTTCAGGATCGGGTTCGGGTTCGGGCTCCGGCTGTTCCTCAACATCAATGTTTACGGTGTAGCGAGCGGTAAAGCCGCCGTCAGCAGAGGTTGCAGTAATGGTCACGCTTGTATCTGCGGCCGCGTTTGCGGGAGTAACGGTAGCTGTTGTTCCGCTTACGCTTGCAACCGAAGAATTGCTGACGGTAATCGTAAAGTTCTTGTTAGTTGCGTTTTCGGGGGTTACCGCGGCGGTAAAGGAAAGCGCGGAGGCTGTGCCAGAAACGGTTGTGCTGCCGTTATTTGCTACGGCCTCGCCGTTCTTATAAAGAGTGATGCCTGTTGCGGCGACGTTATTTGCGCTTGCTTCGCCGACATATTCCCACGCGCCCCATGTGTTAGAGCCGGGGATCTCATTCTGAGTCCACCATTTTGCGCGGTAGATTTTGCCTTCATAAACAACCTGGTCATCCTTAAAGTATGTTGTGTCTGCGTCCCAATTGGGAATAGCGCTGGAATCTATCGTCGTTGTGGCAGAGACCGAAGCACCGCGCGATTCATTGCCCTGAGCGTCAACAGCGACAACTCTGAAGGAGTACGAGGTGCCCTGATCAAGACCGATAACGGTATAGTATGTATTTGTTGTCGAGCCTATAAGGGTTGAGCCGGTGTATACATTATAACGGGCGGCGTCGGCGGAAGCCGTCCAGCCGAGCTTTACGCTTGTATATGTGATATCGGAAGCGGTGAGGTTGGTTACGGGAGCGACCGATGCGCCGCTGAGCTCATATACGTCCTTTATAGTTCCGAGCAGAGAGTACTGGTCAAAGGTGTCCTGACCGATTTCCCAAATCATGATTCCGCCGTAATCCAGGCTGTATTCCGCCTTTGAGCGGATAGTGGGCATACCGTTGTAGGAAATGCCGTTGTAGTTGTCCATCTGGCTCGCAGATGTGCTCATAGCTATGATCTCGCTGTAGGTATAAGCGGTGTTTCCCTTATAGCCGTAGAAGGGAACGCCTATTACCATACGGTCGTTGGATATGCCCGCGGCGGAATATGTGCTTATATTGGAATAAATCTGGCTCATGGGAGCAACGTTGTCATGGCTGTAGTCGTATGTCATCAGATTGATGAAATCGAAGTAGTTATAAGTGGAGCTTGAGACGTTTCCTTCGGTGATCCAGGGGGCGACCGCCATAGTCATAAGCTTTCCGCCCAGTCTGGTTTTAAGCTCGCTTGCAAAATCCGGGAAATATCTCCAGAAGTTGCCGTCGGTGATCTCAATATCTATATCTATACCGTCGAGGTCGTAGGTATCGACATAGCTCATAAGCTGGTTGATAAGGGTTGCTCTCTTTTCGGCAGTGTCGATGGGGTTGCTGGAATATGTAAAGCCTTCCCATCCGCCGACAGCTATCATCAGCTTGACGTCGTTTGCGTCGCAGTTAGCCTTTATCTGACGTATCTGCGAGTCGGTAAATCCGCAGGAGATTGTGCCGTTGTGATAGTTGATGAACGAAAGAATAACGTGTGTGAGCGCGGAGTAGTCGATAGAATTAAAATATGCGCTCCTGTAAGAGGGAAGATATCCAATAACCCTGTTTTTAAGGTTGTTTTGCCCTGCCGAAGCCGTAAAGACGGGACAGCAGAAAAGCGTTGCCATAATTGCAAGTGCCAGGATAATTGATATGAGTTTTTTCATGCCGTAAACCTCTTTCCTTCTTTCATAAATTGTGTTTATATACTAAATAAAACGCTATCAGTATTATTGTAAAACATTTCACATTTAAGTTCAATTATCTAATCTTTCAAATATTGGGTAAAAAATATGTATATTTTGCCTAATCAGCCAAAGAAACGGCTTGATTTTCGGCTTAATAAAAAATATACTATATATGCCTTGTTTATACTTTACAACAACTAAACAATGTGTTATAATACAGTGAAAAGGAGGGAAAAGCATGCGTGTTATCACCGGTACTGCCAGAGGCAGAAGACTTATCACCCTCGAAGGGCTGGACGTCCGTCCCACCACCGACAAGGTAAAGGAAGGTATTTTCAGTGCCATTCAGTTCGACATCGACGGTCGAAAAATCCTCGACCTTTTCGCCGGCTCGGGTCAGCTCGGCATCGAAGCCCTCAGCCGCGGAGCGCAGAAGTGCGTATTTGTGGACAGCTCATCAAAAGCCCTTAATGTTATTAACCGCAATCTGCAGACAACGGGACTTGCCGACAAAGCGGAGGTTTACGCCAGCGACGCTCTGGGTTATCTTTCACGGTGCAGGGATACCTTTGACATTGTTTTTCTCGATCCTCCTTACGCCATGGCGGAGAACATTATTCCCAAAATTCTCGCCTCGCTTATTCCCCTGCTTTCCCGCTGTGCCACAATAGTGTGCGAAACCGACGTCAACGCCGCACTTCCCGAGCAGGCGGAGGATTTTACCGTTTACCGCACCTACCGCTACGGCAAAACAGCCGTAACGACATATAAACGAATTCTGTAAAGATATACCACTGTTATCGGAGGTGTAAACTTGGCTATTGCAGTCTGCCCGGGCAGCTTTGACCCGGTTACCATGGGACACGTCGATATTGTCACCCGCGCGTCCCGGCTTTTTGACAAAGTATACGTCGCGGTTATGAAAAACCCTGCAAAGACGCCCGCTTTTTCCGCCGAAGAACGCAAGGCACTGCTTTCCAAAGCGCTCAAAGGCATTGAAAACATAGAGATAATCACCTTTGACGGTCTGCTGGTCGACCTTGCCGCGGAAAAGGACGCAACCGTCATAGTCAAGGGTCTGCGAGCCGTATCCGATTACGAGTATGAATTTCAGATGGCTCTTGCAAACCACAAGCTTAACAGCAATGTTGAAACAGTCTTTTTAACCACCAGCAGCGAAAATATGTTCCTTTCCTCCAGCACCGTAAAGCAGATTGCCTGCTTCGGCGGAGAGATAAGGGGACTTGTTCCCGACTGCGTGTGTGAAGACATAAAAGAAAGATTATATTTGGGAGGACGTGTTGAAAATGGCAAGAAATGAAGAAGCAAACAGATATGAGGATTTACTGGATCTGCTCGATTCTCTGGTTGACGAGGCGTTAAAGCTGCCTCTATCCGGCGGCAGATGCGTTGTCGATGAAGAAAAGGTTCACGACATCGTCTCTCAGCTTCGCACAAAAACTCCGCAGGAAATTCTCAAGGCCCGCAAAATTGTTGAGGACCGCACAAAGATTCTCGACGACGCAAAGTCCGAGGCCGAATCCATCATCAAAAAGGCGGAGGCCAGAGCCAAGGATATTGTAAACAACGACGACCTTGCAAAGCAGGCAAGTCAGCACGCCGAAGAGCTTATAGCTACCGCAAATCTCAAGTCGCGCGAGATTATAGGCGCCGCTAAAAACTATTCGGAAAATATGCTCAAGCGCACCGAGGATACCCTTGCTCAGAATATGGCCGAGATACGCAAGACCCGTCAGAATCTTAAAAACGCTTCGGTAAGCAACGTTCTTAAAAAGCCCTCCGAAAGACGGTTTGAAAAGGTCGATACCGATACCGAGGAATAAAAAACGCGCTCTGCGGCGCGGCATTTGTAAGATTTGTAGAATATCAACAATTTTAAAGATATAAGTTTGGAATAACTCACAACGCCTTTTAGGACACCACAAGATATTGTGGTGTCCTTTCTTTTTTCTGTATTTTTCCGTCTTTCCGACACAAAATATAGCTTAAGTCCGTAAAAATGTTGCTTTTGAAACGGGAGAAAATGCCTATTGCAATTATCATAATAAGTGGTATAATAGGGCTGTGATTAATTTGGAGAGGTTTTCCACGATTCGGAGCGATTAGGAGGAGCAATCGGTTTGAAATGGCGCCGAGTGTTCCAAACGAGTAAAGAAGGGGGCAAACGGCTGTGTTTTCCGGTAACTTCAAGCACAATATCGACGGCAACGGCCGTTTTATTATCCCGTCGCAGTTTCGTGAGGAGCTCGGAGAGAGCTTTAACGCCGTCAAAGGCAAAGAGGGGTTTATCGTACTTTACTCCCAGAGCGAATTCGAACGCAGAGCCTCTGCGCTCAAAGGTTCGACCCCCGAAGAACTCGAAATTCTTTTCAGCTTTATGTCCACTGCCGAAACCATTACTCAGGACAAGCAGGGACGCTGTGTCCTCTCCTCTAAGATGAGAGAGTATGTGGGTCTTTCCCGCGACGCTGCAGACAGCATCAAAATTGTCGGCATGCTGGATCAGATCTATATCTGCAAGGATCAGGAAGACCGACAGCCTGTCTCCACTCCCGAGGATCTCTACTTCCGTGCCGAAAAGGCGGCAAAAGATGCGGAAGATGCCGCAAAGCAGAAGAAGGCTGAGGAATAATGGAGTTTTCTCATATTCCCGTACTCTTCCAGCAGACAATAAATTCTCTTGATATAAAATCAAACGGTATTTACATCGACGGAACAGCCGGCGGGGGCGGACATTCCTCCGCCATTTTGAACAGGCTCGACCAAAACGGCAAATTATTCTGTCTCGACCGCGATCCCGACGCGATTGAGGTCTGCACGGCAAGATTTTCCGGTGACCCGCGCGTTACGGTTATCAGAACTAACTATTCCGATATGGAATCGGCGCTTCCCGATGATATGAAAGGAAAGGTAAGCGGCATTCTTCTGGATATAGGGGTCAGTTCCCATCAGCTCGATATCCCCGAAAGGGGTTTTTCCTATCACAATGACGCTCCGCTGGACATGCGCATGTCGCAGAGCGGTATGACCGCGGCGGACGTTGTAAACTCCTATTCGTGGCAGGCTTTGGCCGGGATTTTTACAAAGTACGGCGAGGAACGGTACAGCGCACCGATAGCCAAAGCGATATGCCTGCAAAGGGAAAACGAGCCTATAACCACCACACTGCGGCTTGCAGAAATAATCAGTTCGGCAGTGCCGGCGCACGCAAGACGAAACGGTCACCCTGCACGCAAGGTCTTTCAGGCTCTGCGCATTGAGGTAAACGGCGAGCTTACCGAGCTTGAAAAGGGTATGGATGCGGCACTTGAGATGCTCGCTCCCGGCGGCAGACTTGCCGTTATCACGTTTCATTCCTTAGAGGATCGTATAGTTAAAACCAAAATGGCCGACTGGTGCAAAGGCTGTATATGCCCCCCTGAGTTTCCGGTATGCACCTGCGGCAACAAGCCCAAGGCTCGTCTTGCTTTTAAAAAGCCTGTAGAGCCCTCCGAGCAGGAAATTGCGGACAACCCCCGCAGCAGAAGCAGCAAATTACGTGTATCTATTAAATTATAACATAAATAATATGGAAGGAGCAATACAAAATGTTGGATAACAGTGCATACGATTACGAATTGTTCTCGCCAAAAAGAGAACCCGCTCCCGCAGAGCCTCAGGTTAAGGCACTGCCTCAGAAGAAAACACAGGCGGCCGAGAAAAAGAGCTACTTTACAAAGGCCGAAATCAAACGATACAGCATTATTTTTGTTATCGGAATTCTGTTTTTGGGATGTTTAATTTTTGCCAAGTCAAATTATTATGAGCTAAGCCGTGAATATTCCGACTGCAACGAGGAGCTTAGCAGACTCAATTCCGCTTATGTATGTCTCGAGGTCACATACGAGGGCAACCTGAGCGTAAATTCAATTGAGGACTATGCAATCGAGCATCTCGGAATGCAGGTGCCCGATGCAAACCAGATAAAGTATATCACCCTGACCAATGAGGATCGCTACGAGTTCCTTGGCAAAAAGACTCACGCCTCCTTCATTGCACCCCTGCTTGGTCACAAATAAAAAACGGTAATATTCTGCTGTATATTCTTCATACAGTATAACGAAAAAAGAGAGAGTTGGGAAAAAATCTTGACTCTCATTTTTTCAATTTTTACGGGTTTTAATTTTCAGTCGCTAACATGACGCAAGGAGGAAAATTTTAGTTGAAAGACATTAAATATATAAATTCAAAGTTAAGACTTGACCGAAAAAAGTTTTTATTTATGATCTTAGGCTACGCTGCGGTCTGCCTTGCGGTCGCTTTCAGGATTTTTTTTCTGCAGGTTGTAAAACATGAGAAATACAAGCAGATGGCGCTTGACCAGATGCTCAAAGACACAACCGTAACCGCCAAACGCGGAACAATATATGATGCTAACCTCAAGGTGCTCGCAAAATCTGCAACCGTCTGGACGGTGGCAATCGACCCCAGTATGCTTAAAACATACTACAAGGGGGAGATTGCCGAAGAGAAAACGGCAGAGGTATGCAAATTTCTTTCGGAAACCCTTGAGCTTGATTACGAAGAAGTAAACGAAAAGGCGCATAAATCGACCGGCTATGAGGTGCTGAAAAAGCAAATCGAGCTTGACAAAATGACCGAAATTTCAAACTACAAAAAGGAACACAAGTGCTCTTACATCATAATCAGCGAGGATAACAAGCGCTATTACCCCTATGAGACCCTTGCATCCACCGTCCTCGGCTTTGTTAACAAGAGCGGTGTGGGTGGCTCGGGCATCGAGTGCCAGTACGACAGCATTCTTTCGGGTACTCCCGGCAGAATTGTTGCTGCGCGCGACGGCAAACAGGGCGAAATGCCCTTCGATTACGAAATGATGATAGATGCGACCTCGGGCAGCAATCTTGTGCTTACCATTGACGAGACAGTTCAGCACTACCTTGAAAAGGCTCTGCGTCAGGCCTGTGCCGACTACGGCGTACAAAACGGCGCCTCCGGCATAATCATGGACTGCAACACCGGCGCGATACTCGGCATGGCGAGTCTTCCCGACTTCGACCCCAACCAGCCGTACACCATAACCGATAAAGATATCCTAAGCAAAATCAACGCAATTGCAGACAATGACGAGCGCCAGACAGCCATTCTCAATCAGCAGTATGCCCAGTGGCGCAATAAATCCATCTCCGATACTTACGAACCCGGCTCGGTTTTTAAACCGCTGACCGCTTCGGCATGTCTTGAGGAGGGGGTTGTTTCCCCCTCCACCTCCTTCACCTGCGCCGGCTCAATCCGCGTGGCAAACATAAGGTACAACTGCCACAAGCACTCCGGCCACGGAACGCAGTCGCTTACCAAAGGTATGATGAACTCCTGCAACCCCTTCTTCATAAGTATGGGACAGCGGCTTGGATCGGCAAAATTCATTGAGTATTTCGAGGCCTTCGGACTTACCGAAAAAACAGGAATCGACCTGCCGGGCGAATCCAACTCCCAGTATCACGCAAAGGAAAGCTTTTCCGTAATCGACCTTGCATCCAACTCCTTCGGCCAGGCCTTCAACGTAACTCCCATACAGCTTATTACGGCTTTTGCCACAACGGTTAACGGCGGATATCTTGTCCAGCCCCACCTTGTAAGCAGAATAATTGACGATGAAGGAAATATCATAGAAAGCTATGACGACAACATAAAACGACAGGTCATCTCAGGCGAAACCAGCAAGCTTATCGCAAGCATGCTTGAGAGCGTTGTATCTGACGGCACAGGTAAAAACGGATACCTGGAAGGCTATCGCATAGGCGGCAAAACGGGCACTTCCGAAAAAATCAACGAATCAAAGGTTTCCGGCGAGAAAAAGTACGTTGCCTCCTTCTGCGGCGTTGCTCCCGCAGACGACCCGCAGATAGTTATTCTCATCGCCCTTGACGAGCCGAGCGTAAGCAGGCACACCGGCGGTCAAATTGCAGCTCCGACGGTACGGAACGTTCTTCAGGACGTTCTCCCCTATCTTGGAATAGAGCCTGTATATTCCGAACGCGACGCCCAGGCACGCGATCTGTATGCTCCCAATGTTGTCAACGAAGAAGTCAGCAGCGCAAAGTCCACCATAGCTTCAAAAGGACTGCAGGCAAGAGTTATCGGCAACGGCACAAACGTCGTCCGTCAGATACCCGCTTCGGGCAACATCATTCCCAAGGGCGGAACGGTAATTATTTACACAGATAATTCCGACAGTCTTAAGACCACCGTTCCCGATTTTTCAAATATGACGCCTGCCCAGGCAAATCAGGCTGCGGCCGCGGCATACCTTAACATCCGCTTTGCGGGCACCGAC
>JAFRVM010000021.1 GCA_017438505.1 Clostridia bacterium
CTTTGTTTGCAAATATTATCAATTAGTTTAAAAATATATTCTTTATTAAAAGACAAAGGTATGTTATAATAGTCAAAAATATCAAAAAGGAGACGTTAAAATGAGCATATCCCCCGCTCCTTTTGTTACGGCGATAATTGTTGCCGCGGGAAATTCCACCCGCATGGGCACCGGTTATTCCAAGCAGTTTATCATGCTTGGTTCAAAGCCTGTTATCGCCCACACCCTTATCGCATTTGAAAAATGCCTGCTGATTAATGAAATAATTGTTGTCGCCCGCGAGCAGGATAAAGAACAGATTCTTGCCGCCGCAAGGGACAACAATATTAAAAAACTTTCCGCGGTTGTAAAGGGCGGAGATACCCGTCAGCAGTCGGTTGCCGGCGGTATTGCCGCAGCAGACGAAAATTGCCGCTATTTTGCCATTCACGACGGAACGCGCCCGCTTGTAACCCGCGAGGTCATAGAGCGCGCTGTCGCCTGCGCGGTTGAAACCGGCGCCGCGTCGGCGGCGGTGAAGGTAAAGGATACCGTAAAACAGGCGGATGAAAATCAAAAAATCACCGCTACGGTCGATCGCTCTATGTTATGGGCGGTTCAGACACCGCAGGTTTTTGAAAAAGAGCTGTATTTAAAAGCTATGCGCAAAGCCGCCGAGGACGGTTTGGATTTTACCGACGACTGCCAGCTTATCGAGCACATAGGCGTGCCGGTAATGCTCTCGCAGGGTGACGAGAGCAACATAAAGCTGACCACCCCGCAGGACATATCTCTTGCAAAATCACTTATATGCAACGGAGGAAGTACATTGAGAATAGGTCACGGATACGATGTTCACAAGCTGGTCGAAGGCAGAAGGCTTATAATGGGCGGAGTTGATATCCCCCATGAAAGAGGTCTTTTGGGTCACTCCGACGCGGACGTTTTGTGCCACGCCATCAGCGATGCTCTGCTGGGCGCCGCCGCTATGGGCGATATCGGCGGCATGTTCCCCGACACCGACCCCGCCTTCAAAAATGCCGACAGCATCAAGCTTTTAACAGAGGTCGCGGGAGCTCTGCGAGGCAGAGGCTATGAGATTGCAAATATCGACGCCACCATAATCGCCCAGGCTCCCAAAATGAAGCCCCACATTGACAAAATGCGTGAAAATATAGCCCGTGCCTGCGGTATTGAAACAGCCTGCGTCAGCGTAAAAGCCACCACCGAAGAGGGACTCGGCTTTACCGGAACAAAGGAAGGCATAAGCGCTCACGCAGTTTGCCTGATTAATTAGATAAGGAGAGATAAAATGAAAAAAATATGCAGAATTCTTTGCGCAGCTCTTGCCGCATTAATGTGTGTTTCGGTCATCGGCTGCGGCAAAAAGAAACAGAATAACAAAAAAGCCTCGGAATATGACTATATGTCGCAGTACGACGGCGGAACGATAGGATATATAGTCAGCGAAGAAGGCAAATACGGCATTATAGACGCTAAAGGCAATTACATAGTCGAGCCGACATTTGAAAGAATCTTCTCCACCCTCTCGGAAAACCTGCTAATTGCTCAAAAAGATCAAAAGCTTGTCTACATTGATATGAAGGGCAACGTAATTATTGAAACAGACGCGGATGTGCTTGATGAATTTTACGATGGAGCGGCAGCGTGCTGCTATTTGCAGAAGGACACCGAAACCTACACCTACTCTTACATAAGCAAAACGACCGGCGCGCCGATTAACGACACCGTTTACTATTCGACAAAGGCGTTCAGCGAGGGCTGCGGAGTTTGCTGCGATAACGAGACACATCTTTACGGCTATGTTAAGGCTGACGGCAAATATCTTATAAAGCCGCAGTATCAGGCGGCGGGCAGCTTCCACAGCGGTCTTGCCCCGGTTTACGCGAACGGGAAATGGGGCTTTATAAATAAGGACGGCACATTTGTAATTGCGCCGGCGTATGACAACGTATCTGTCTTCGGCGACGACGGGCTCTGCCGCGTATGCATAGATAAAAAATGGGGCTACATTGACACGACCGGCAAAACGGTCATAGAGCCTCGTTACACCGAGCTCAACGAGTTCAGCGAAGGATACGCCGTTGTTTACGACGGCACGGCGTACGGTGTTATAGACAAAACCGGCAAATACATAATTGAGCCTGCATACGATAATATCTACCCCTGCAGCGAGGGATATTTTGCCGTATTCAAGGACGGCAAATGGGGCTTTGCAGATACCGCAGGCAAGATAGTCATTGACCTTTCCTACTATTTCGTATCCTCTTTTTCCGAGGGAGTTGCGCTTGTTCAGAAAGATGTCGACAGCCTTTGCGGATACATTGATAAAACCGGCAAACAGGTAATTGCTCCCTCTATAAAAACCGGAGGATATTTCCGCAACGGTCTTGCGGTAGCTCAGTCAACAGACGAGCTTTACGGAGTAATTGATAAAACAGGCAGCTTTGCCGTTCCTGCAAAATATACCTCAATTATAGAAATTCTGATTGAAAAATAAAGATAAAACATACAAAAACCCGCTCTATGCTTTTATAGAGCGGGTTTTTATATTCCGTCATTTAGTTGGCTTTAAGCTTGATCCAAAGATTTTCCATAAGAGCGTATGTCTCTGTGGGAAGAGCAACAAACAGCTCTGTGTTTGCAAGTACTTCATCGGAGGGATAGTAGATGGGGTTGTTTGCGATTTCGGGATCGAGAAGCTTTTTCGCTTCGGTCTGAGGAGTTGCATAACCGATGTACTCAGCATTTGCAGCGCTTATTTCTGCTTCGGTCATATAGTTGATAAACTGTTCGGCCTCATCCTTGTGCTTGCTGCCTGCGGGAATGCACATAGCGTCAACAAAACGGTTTGTCCCCTCTTTGGGAATGAAGAAACCTACATCCTCGTTATCGGCGCTCATCATCATGTAGTCACCCGCATAATAGGGAGCAAGAGCCGCCTCGTTGTTTGCCATCTTGTTGAAAATCTGATCCATAACATAGCCCTGAACAAGAGGTTTCTGCTTGACAAGCTCGTTATAAGCCGCTGTGATTTCGTCCTTGTTTGTGGTATTCATAGAATAACCGAGCTTTTTAAGAGCAATAGCAAAGCTGTCACGGGGATTATCGAACATAAGAATCTTGCCGGAGTACTTGGCATCCCAGAGGATATCCCAGCTCATCTTTTCGATGTCCGCAGCGTCTACCATTTTCTTGTTGTAGAAAATACCTACCGTACCCCACATGTAA
>JAFRVM010000198.1 GCA_017438505.1 Clostridia bacterium
GCCTGTGTGTTGACCGCGTAAACGGTTATTTTAAAGCGCACGCAGGGTCTGCCGTCCTCTTTACTCACAATCTTCTTTTTGAGTTTGCTCAGAGTGATATTGCAGCAGGCATCGCCCGCCAGCATAAAAAATCTGCACCCTTTTTTCTGCATAAGCAGCAGCGAGCAGGTCTCTTCGGTATCGAGAATACCCATAAGCTTATCTTTTCTGAAAACCGCCGTGCCCTCCGCCTTAGGTTCCTCCCCCTCATACCTTAATACAGGCATATAAAGGTCGGAAAGAGCGTCAAAATATCCCGAAAGAGCGTCCGCCACCGTCATTTTTACAAGTGCGGAGCTCTCATGACCTGCGGTGAGAACAGCGCGCACATCCCCACCGGCACCGGACTATTTATCGTCATTTGCAAGCTGCTCTCCCTTGCACCCTTTAAGGTACAAAATCTGCGCTTCGGGCGGCACCTGATTGTCCTTGGACATTATTTCGAGACAGTTTAAAAGCTCTTTTTCGCTTATATTATCTGAAAAAGCCACAAGCCGAACGTGAGAGAGCAGCGGTCTTTTGCCGGAGACAAGCCCTATCTGCTCCACAGCAAGAATGGGATTTTCTCCTTTGGCATACACCCTTTTTTTCGACTTTTCGTCCACCTTTTGCTCAAAGGCGGCAATACCCCATCCCTCCTCTGTTTTTTCAATAAACAGCATCTGAACAATCAAGCGCTGACTAAGCTTTGTATATCCCGCACAAGAGCAGAGATTGATTATTATACAAAGTGCGCATGCAAAAATAATTATTCTTTTAATCTGTCTCACTCCTCTTTGCAAGAGTAAGGGCGGGCAGTCCCGCGCAAATTGCCGTTATCGCCGAAAAACGAAAGAGCGCATTATTAAAAAATCTCGCCGCTTCAATACTCCGTCCGGCTGTTCCGACAAAGAGCACAGCCAGCGCGCAGATAAAAAATACCGCTTTTCCGCCCCGACCCGAAAGTTTGCGTACAAGACAGAGCAAAACTCCGAGCCTGATAACCGTTCCGAGCGTAAAAGCGCACAAAAACAGCGCGTCAAAACGCTCAAGTATACCCACGCTTGCCGAGTTTACCGCCATATAGACCGGAAACGGCGTTTTTTCTCCGAAAACCCCCAGCACACTGCCGGTCACAAGGGCAATTACAAGGGCAAAAAGGGTAATAGTTCCGTTCCACCACAAAACACCTTTTATAAGCTTTCCTTTTGCCTCAAAGCACAAAAGGGTAATTATCGGCAATGATGAACTGCCGGCAATCACTCTAAACGCCCCGGGCAGAATTTTGTTTGCATCAAATTCGTAAACAAGCGAGGCAAACGCGGTTTTTGAGGTGTTCTGCAACATAATCAAAAACATAAGCCCTACCGTAAAAAGCACCGCCGCCGTGATAATGCCGCTTGCCCTGAAAAGGCCCTGCCTGCCCTTTAGCGCACAGTAAACAGCCCCCGCCGTGACAGTAAGCGATAGCAAAAAGTCGGACATATCGGGCGCTATGCACACCACGGTGAAATAGCAGAATTTTATGCCGTCTCCGCAGGCAAGAGCGGTGAGCAGAACAATAACGGCAACCGATATAACACTTTGCGTTTTTGCGCTTCCCAGCCCCTGCGGAAAATCTGATCTTTTCCCGTTTTTATAAAGAAAAAATATCGGAATAAGGAGTAAAAGTCTTAAAACAAAAGCGGCAATAAGCGAAACAAAAAATGCGCTGTTATACGCGCCGTCGGCAACATCGTGAGAAAAGGAAAGAATGTCGGTCATTCCCGAAAGTATGAGCATTACAAAAAGCTGTGACTGTGAAATTTTGGCGTTCATAACCTTCCTCCCTACTGCAAACAATTATATTAACCGTTGTTGTCCGTACCCGGCATTTTGTTTACGTTTACGGTTTTGCTCCCCAGTATTTTCCAGTTTGCCCTTGCCGCAAAATCGCGCAGACTTTTCAGCCGCAGCGGACTAATCGGCGCGGTCAGCGGTATTTTGCCTGTGTGCAGCGAGCAGATATGCACAAGCAGTCCCGCACTGAAAACCGCAATGCCGATTATACCCGTGGTACCTCCGATTAAAATCAGCGCAAGCCGCAAAATTGCCAGCGGTTGGTAAAGGGTCATCGAGGTAAAGGAGCATATACCCGTTATTGCCACAAGCATTACCGCGGGCAGGCTTATAATCCCCGCGTTTACCGCCGCTTCGCCAATCAGCAGAGTCGCTATAAAGCTGACCGAGTTGCTTATTGGTCTCGGCATTCGCAGTCCCGCTTCGCGTATTATCTCAAACGCAAGGTGCAGAGCGAACACCTCCTCCATTATTGGAAAGGGCGTGCTGCCCTCAGACTGCGCAAGTCTTATGAGAAGCTGCACCGGCAAAAGCTCGTTGTGCATAACCCCAAGCGCGACATATATCGCCGGCAGATAGAGGGCGATAAAAAAAGAAAGATACCTCAGCCAGCGCGAAAACATTGCAAAAAGCGGCTTTTGGGCGTAATCATCAGCCGTCTGGAAATTTTCAAAAAATAAATAGGGAATTATAAGAGCGTCGGGCGTGCCGTCCACAAGCAGGCCAATTCTGCCCTCGGATATTTTGCCGCACAAAACGTCGGGGCGCTCGGTTATGCCCACGGTATCAAAGAGCGAAAGTCTGCTTGACTGCAAAAAAGGCTTTAAATATTCCGCCGCCAGCAGGTTTGGCAGCTTTGCGTCCCGCACTTTTTTTCTGACACTGTCCAGAAGCTCCGGGTCGGCCATGTTCTTTAAATAACACACACAGACGCTTGTTTTGCTTTGCTGTCCCGATTCGATAAATTCAAAAACCAAATCGGTCGATTTCAGCCTTCGGCGCACCATTGTCATATTTATGCGCACTGCTTCGCAAAAGCCCTCCTGCGAGCCGTACTGAGAGGTCTCGGTAACAGGCTCGGCTATGCTGCGAAACTTAAATCCCTGCAGGCCGAAAACAGAAACACTTGACGAGCCGTCCATAATAAATGCCGCAAAACCGGACATCATAAGAAGGATGCACTGTTCGATATTTTCCGCCTCCAGGCGGTCGACGTTAAACAGCACATCGCTTACAAGCTTTTGATAAACCTGCTCACCCGACGCAGATTTATCAAAATTCTGCGCCATAACCGGCTGCACGACCGTTTTTGCAAGGTCGTATTTTTCTATCATTCCGTCGATATGCACGGCTGCGCAGCGCCGTCCGCAGGCGGTAAACTCACGCACAACAAGGTCGCTTGTATTGCTGCACAGCTCTTTTATTGCCTTTAAATTTGCGGAAATATCGGCAGAAAAGGGAGTTTTATTTTGAGAATTTTCACTTTTTTCTTCGCCTGCAAAATACTCTTCTATACGTTTTTTTATATCATCTAACAATTTGTTATCAACCCCTGCCGGATATCTTTAAAATTAGCTTTACCAGAATTTGCCCGGTTATCCGCGCAGCTTTGAGAGGAGAGGTAAAATGATAATATCAGTTATTCGAACAATTATTCTATATATACTTGTTATCTTTTCGGTGCGCCTGATGGGAAAAAGACAAATCGGCGAGCTTCAGCCCGCCGAGCTTGTAATAACACTTATGATATCCAACATAGCCACAATACCTATGGAAAACGCCTCCATACCCATGCTTGGCAGCGTTGTGCCGATAATTCTGCTCACTGCCGCCGAGATTTTTATCTCCTACGCCATGATGGGCAGCACAAAGCTGCGCACCCTTATAAGCGGTCAGCCGGTCATAGTTATAAAAGAGGGAAAAATAATTCAGGCGGCAATGAAAAAACTGCGCCTGACGGTTGACGACCTTCTGGAAGCTCTGCGAAAAAACGGAGTTTTTGATTTATCCTCGGTGCGCTACGCCATAGTTGAGACAGACGGCACGCTGAGCGTTTTGCAGTATAAAGAACAGACCCCCGCGACGGTCGGAGATTTGCAGCTTGATACATGCTCGGATGAATTTTTCGCTGCCGTGGTGCAGGACGGAAAACCCTCTCAAAAGGTTCTTTCTCTTTTGGGACGGGACGAAAACTGGCTGAAAAACACATTGAAAAAAGAAAAAACCGACATCTGCAGCGTATTTGTTATGACCTGCAACAAAAAGGGTGACTACACAATAGTAAAAAAGGAGGACGAAAAATGAAGCGAATTCTGACGGCAGTGATTCTTGTTTTGATTTTAGCGGCAATCTGTATTTCTTCCCGCATTACTACCGTAAAAACCGTAAGCCATATGTCGGACCTTCTAAATGAAGCGGAAAACAACAGCAGTCTGCAAACGGTGGAGAACGCCGAAAAAATACAGAGCAGTTGGGAGCAAAAGAAAAAGCTCCTTATGACCTATACCGGTCACGAGGAGCTTGCGGAAATCTCCGATTCGATTTTCGCTCTTTCTGAACTAATAAGAAACGGAAAAACAGACGAGTTTATCTCGGAATGCAGAAATGCCCAAAATGCGCTTAGGCATTTTGAGCATTCCGAAAAAATAACCTTTGAAAATATATTATGACTCTTTTATCTCGACAGCGGCAGGCACGTTTTTGCCCTTTAAAAAAGAGACAGCGATAATGCCGACAACAAGAACAATTGTCACACAAAGACCGCCCTCCAGACCGAAGGCTCCGCCGTTAAAAAGCTCGCCCGATTCATTAAAAACGGTGGAAAGGAAAGAGTCTCCGGTATCCATTCCGCTGACCTTGATGCCGTAAATGTTACCCTGCGCAAAGTTCCAGATGCTGTGAATTGCGGCAATGCCCCATATGCTTCCTCTCTTTATAAAGTAGATTGCAGCAAAAACGCCGAAAAGGAAGATATTTACAAACGCAAGGGGAGCCATTCCGTCGTTGCCGAGGTGCAGAGCAGCAAAAACAAGCGCGCTTACGATTATTGCAACGGGCAGAGAATATTTGCGCGAGATGGACACCATAAAATAGCCGCGGCACATAACCTCTTCCGCCATGCCCTGAACCAAAAATCCTAAAAATACAATTGCGATCCACAGGTAGTCGATGCCTTTTGCAGGCAGCGAAACCTCAAGCGCGCCGGTAAGAACGCCTATTCCTACAGCGGCGGAGAAAATAACCAGACCGACCAGCAGACCGACGGCGTATTCGCCCAGCCAGTTCTTCTTAACAAAGCCCATTGTGGTTATGCCGCGTTTTTCGATAGTGCGGCAGTAAATAACGGGGACTAAAATCTCAAAAGCAGTGAAGAAAAGGCTCAGTACGGTCATAAAGTCGGAATCCTCTGTCAAATATGCGGCTATCTGCCCGGCATCGCCCGTCTGCGCCACCGCCATAAAGTCGGACGACGTAAACATAAAAATAATCGACGGAATTATCGAGGCAAGAGCTACCACGATTTCTGTCACAATAAACACGGCTATAAAAATGAGTATTTCTACAATCAGATTATGCGGTTTTGTCCTCTGAGCGTCCAGAATACACTCGGGACGTTTAAAAATATCTTTTTTGTTCATTGTTAAATCGCTCCTTTTTTTAATAATTAACGCCGGAATGCCGCAAATTGACATTCCGGCGAATAAATGTTTATATTCTGACCGATTTATAAAAATTATTCTTCGGCGTTAGCCTTTGCCTCTTCGATAACCTTCTGAGCAACCTGAGCGGGAGCTTCTTCATAGCGTTCGAAGGTGAACTTGAAGAAGCCTCTGCCCTGTGTGCACTGACGCATAAAGGTGGTAAAGTCGGCCATCTCAGCCATAGGAACCTCAGCGGCAAGCTCCTGCATACCGTCGGCGGCGGGATTCATACCCAGCACGCGGCCGCGGCGCTTGTTTACCTCGCCCATAAGGTCGCCCATCTGATCGTTGGGAACGTAAGCGAGCAGACTTCCGATAGGCTCAAGCAGAACGGGACCTGCCTTGGGGATACCGTCCTTAAAGGCGATGTGCGCAGCCATCTTGAAGGCCATTTCGGAGGAGTCAACCGGATGATATGATCCGTCGTAAAGTACTACGCGCAGACCTACCATCGGGTATCCCGCCAGAACGCCCTTTGACATACACTCGTTAAAGCCCTTTTCAACAGCGGGGAAGAAGTTCTTGGGAACGGAACCGCCGACAACTTCCTCGGCAAATTCAAGACCTTCGCTCTCACAGGGCTCAAAGCGTACCCAGATATCACCGAACTGACCGTGACCGCCCGACTGCTTTTTGTGACGTCCCTGAACCTGGACAGTCTTGCGGATGGTCTCGCGGTAAGCAACGCGGGGCTTGGAAAGAACGACCTCGGTGCCGAACTTGGATTTTAGCTTGGAAACGATAACGTCAAGATGCTGGTCGCCCAGACCGTTTACTATCATCTGACGTGTTTCGGGATTATTTGTAAAGGAGAGACAGGGGTCTTCTTCCATAAGACGCAGAAGTCCCTGTGTAATCTTTTCTTCCTCGCCCTTCTTTTTGGGAGCGATAGCCATGGAGAGAGAGGGCTCGGGGAAATCAACAGCGGCAAGCGTAACCTTTTTTGAAGGTGCGCAGAGGGTGTCGCCTGTCTTTGTGGACTGGAGCTTTGCAACAGCGCCGATATCGCCTGCGCCGATGTAGGGAGCGTCCTCCTGCTTTTTACCTCTTACGGTAACAACCTTGCCCATTTTTTCATTGGACTCTGTTCTCATATTGTAAAGAACCGAATCGCCGGTAATCTTGCCGGAAACAACCTTAAAGTAAGAGAGCTTGCCTACAAACGGGTCGGCGATCGTCTTGAAAACGATGAGCGCTGCGTCGCCGTTTTCGTCGACCTTGATTTCAACCTCGCTGCCGTCTGCGCCGGTAGCCTTTTCGGGCTTTGCCTCGGCGGGAGAGGGAACAAGATGGTTTATGCCGTCCATAAGCAGGTCGACAGCGTCAAGAGTAAGAGCCGCGCCGCAATAGACGGGATAGATTGTACCCTCGCGAACGCCGTTGCTGATACCCTTTTTGAGTTCTTCATCGGTAAAGGGCTCGCCGGAGAAGTATTTTTCCATGAGCTCTTCGTCGGTTTCGGCAACAGCTTCGTAAACGGTGTTAAGAAGCTCTTCGTCCTTGCCGCCCATATCGGGCATAGCTGTCTCGGTTGCCTTGCCGTCCTTGTATGTGTAAGCCTTTTTTGCTATAAGGTCTACATAGCATTTAACCTTTTCGCCCTCTACATAGGGAACAACCAGCGGGCAAACCGCCGTGCCGAATGTAGCCTCAAGACCCTCGAGAGCCTTGTAGAAGTTTGCGTGGTCGGAATCCATTTTGCTTACAAAGAATATTTTGGAGATGCCGCGCTGGTCGGCAGCTTTGAATGCCTTTTCGGTACCTACGGCAACGCCGCTCTTGCTGGAAACGGTGATAACCGCGCACTCTGCGGCGCGAATACCCTCACGAACGCCTCCCTCAAAGTCAAAAAGACCCGGAACGTCAATAAGATTTATTTTGCAGCCCTTGAATTCAAGAGGAGCAACAGCCGTGGAGACGGATGTTTTTCTTCTTATTTCCTCAGGGTCAAAGTCGCATACGGTGTTGCCCTCTGCGACCTTGCCGAATCTGTCGGATGCGCCTGCCAGATGCAGCATTGCCTCTGCCAGTGACGTCTTACCCGAACCGCTGTGACCGGCAAGAACTATATTGCGGATATTGTTTGCAGGATATTGCTTCAAAGTGATAACCCCTTTCCATATACTTTTACCAAAACTCGAAGTATATGTTTATGTAATATTAACAAATTTCGCGGTTGAATATCGCTAAATTTGGCTTTTAGTTTATTATACATTACCTGCACCGCAAATTCAATCATAAAAAACGTCAAAAGCACAATTCCTATCTTTGTCATAATAATTGTTGGCACTTTTTATGTATAATGCACAAAAACCGTTTTGTTTTGTGACGTATTGAAATTTTACACACCTTTAACTGCAGCCCTTGCAATTAAGGCGTTGGGATTATTTTTTTGTGAACAAAATCCTTTGCGCGTTATCCGCCGAAAGCCCTGAAATTTTGTTAAATTATTATATGTCCGAATGGTAAAAAAGAAAGCCCTCTGCAAAAAGCAAAGGGCCGGACTTTTGTTAATTTCTTACCGGAGCGTGTACCTGCGGGGTGTTGTCGTCAATAGCGCAGAACTCATAGCCCTTGGATTTAAGAAATTCCATCACCTCAGGCAGCGCGTCAACGGTAGTGGTCTTTTTTGCGGTGTCATGCATCAGAATCACTATCGACTGCTTGCTGTAAACGCTGGTTTTGATTTTATTTAAAATATAATCCTTGCTTGCGGTTGCAACATCTGCGTCGCCGCTGGAGATATCCCAGTCAAAATATCTGTATCCGCGGTTTTCAACCTCCTGCGTAAGAGTGGTCATAACTCCGCTGCAGTATTTACGGCTTATGGTGTTTCCCGAGCCGCCGGGGAAACGGATATACTTGGGCTTCTGCCCCGTCAGCTTTTCAACGTGACTGCTTATTTTATTAAGGTCATTAAAGAACGCGTCGGGACTTTTATAGATGACCGAATAATCGTGAGTATAGCTGTGAAGAGCTATTGTATGACCTCTGTTAACGATCTCCTTGTAGTTGTTGTCCACCTTTTGGTGATAAATAACAAAGAAGGTTGCCTTGGCGTTATACCTGTCAAGAATGTCCAGAATCTGCAATGTATTTTTTGATGGGCCGTCATCAAATGTAAGATAGCATTTTCCTCCGACTATCCTGCCGTCAAAATCAACAAAGCTGCTGCAGATGTAGGCTTTGTTGCCCTTGTATTCAATCTCGTACCAGATAACGCCGGTCGAGGAGTTTTTTTGTCCCGTAACCTTGTATTTTTCCCCTTCATACGCGCTGCCGAGCAGTTTATACTGCGAGCCGGCGTCGGCGCGGATATTTACCCTCTGACGTGCGACAACAACCGTACCTGTGTTGTCCACCCTGCCCTGCGAGGCTGGGTCGGGAGCGGGAACAGGGTCGGTCGGTTTTGTGGTTGTTGTGGTTGTAGTTGCGGAA
>JAFRVM010000199.1 GCA_017438505.1 Clostridia bacterium
AAAGGTTCTCGCCGCCGCGAATAATCATATCCTTTAAGCGGCCGGTAACCTTGTAGTAGCCGTCGGTTGTTCTCACGCATATATCGCCCGAATGCAGCCAGCCGTCGGCATCAATTGCCTGCGCGGTGGCCTCGGGCATTTTGTAGTAGCCCTTCATAATATTAAAGCCGCGGGCAACAAATTCGCCGCTCTGACCGTCGGGCAGATCCGCGCCTGTTTCGGGGTCGATAATCTTGCACTCAACGCCGGGGAAAGCGCTGCCGACTGTCTCAACACGGTGGTCAAGATCCTCGTTTACCTCGCCCATTGTGCAGCCGGGAGCGGCTTCGGTCTGTCCGAAAACGGATATTATCTCGCGCATATTCATTTCGACCGACGCCTGACGCATAAGGTCGGCGGGACAGTTTGCACCCGCCATGATGCCGGTTCTCATATATGAAAAATCGGTTTTTGCAAAGTCGGGGTGGTTAAACATTGCTATAAACATTGTGGGAACGCCGTTAAAGCAGGTGATATGCTCGTCGTTTACGCATGCAAGCGAGGATTTGGGCGAAAAATAGGGGATAGGACACAGCGTTCCGCCGTGTGTCATCATGGAGGTCATGGAGAGCACCATACCGAAGCAGTGGAACATGGGCACCTGAATCATCATACGGTCGGCGGTTGATAGATCCATACGGTCGCCGATGATTTTGCCGTCGTTGACTATGTTGCGGTGGGTCAGCATAACTCCCTTGGGGAAACCTGTTGTGCCCGAGGTGTACTGCATATTGCACACATCGTCGGGTTTTACAAGACTTGCTCTTCTGCGCACCTCTTCGCGGGGGATAAGGGAGGAACGCGAGAGCATCTGCTCCCATGTAAGACAGCCGTCCATAGAAAAGCCTACCGTGACGACATTGCGCAAAAAGGGCAGGTTTTTGGAATAGAGCGGGCTGCCCGGCTCGAGGGTTTTAAGCTCCGGACAGAGCTCCTCGATAATTTCCTTGTAGTTAATATCCTTGCAGTCCTCAATCATAACAAGGGTATGGGTGTCCGACTGCTTTAAAAGGTATTCGATCTCGTGGATCTTGTACGCGGTGTTGACAGTAACAAGTACCGCGCCGATTTTTGTTGTAGCCCAGAAGGTGATAAACCACTGGGGCACGTTTGTCGCCCAAATAGCGACGTGGTCGCCCGCCTTGACTCCCAGGGAGATAAGTGCGGCGGCGCAGTTATCTACATCGCGTCTGAACTGTTTGTATGTTCTTGTGTAATCAAGGGTAGGATATTTGAAGGCGTACTGGTCGGGATAGTTTTTGACCATCGTATCGAGAACATCCGAGAAGGTTGCGTCGATAGCGTCATACTTTTTCCATACAAACGTGCCTGTTTTGGCACGGTTGTAGTATACGTGGTCAAAGCTCTTTTTATCGCGGTTGAGTGATGCGATATAGTTTGTAAAATGGGTCAGAACAATGTCGGCGTCGCTTATTTCATCGTTCCACGCGGCGCAGATAAAGCCCTCGTAGTTGAGTGATGAAAGAGCGCCGAGCAGCTTTTCAACCTCAAGGTCGCCATCGCCTATAAGAACGGTTCTGCCGTCCTTCATATCGCCCAGACGAACATATTTAATGTAGGCGCCGAGGGTCTTGATGGTGGCTTCGGAGGTCTCGCCGGCGTCAAAGTATGTGCCTCTGACGTTCCACGAAGCGCCGATGGCGGCGGAAGCAAAGTGGTTTATTATTTCAATTACCTTTTCGGTGTCGGTCAGATATCCGACAGTCTCAAAAAGGATATTAACATCGGACTTTTCGGCGCGTTTTATAGCGGCGGACAGCTTTTGGTCGAGAATATCAAAGGAGGTCTCTTTTTCGACCCGAACTATTATGTTCTCTATGCCCGAGCCGTCGGCCATAATTACATATTTTTCAACAAGCTCGGCGGTTGTCTCTTCGTCTTCGACAGGATAGGGCATACGCAGAGCCGAAACCGAGAGGTTTCGGTTTACAAGCTTTCGTTTTGCATCGGCCGTGCGGTCGCGCCGCAGAATACTGTCGTAGTGTTCGCCGCGTTCTTTTACCGCGTCATAAATCTCAAAGCCGTCAAAGCCGTAGTCAAAGGCATAGCGGCAGATATCAAGAAAGGAAGCACGGCGCACATTCTTGGTGGAAAAAACGATTTTCATATTATGCCTCCTCGAAAACTATCTTGTTGAGGGCGTTAATGTACGCTCTTATGCTTGCGCCTACAATATCGGTGGAAATACCGTTGCCCGAATAGAGCTTTCCGTTGTTGCGCAGCTTTACAAGAGCCGAGCCGAGCGCTTCCTTGCCCTCGGTTACCGCCTGAACCTGAAAATCATCCAGCTCGTAGTGGTGGCCGATGCACTGCTCAATTGCCAGGAAAGCCGCGTCAACGGGACCGTCGCCGCAGCCCACGCCGCGAATAATCTCATCGTTGCATTTAAGCGTTACCTGCGACATAGAGCCGGAAATGTTGCTGCTGGTGGTTGTATAGCTCTCAACATGATAGGTGGAGGGCGCCTGCATGGCCGAGCTTGCGATTAAAGCCTCAAACTCCTTAAATCCGACAGCACCCTTTTTTTCGCACACGCGGCGCAGAGCCTTGAGCACGTTGCCGGCGTCGGATTCGGAGAGCTCGTAGCCGAGTATGGCGGCGTTCTGAGCGACCTGAGCCACGGTGGAATCGGAGTCGAGCAGAATCTTTTTCTTATCGCTCACATTTTTTTCCGATTCGTAAGCCTTGTGATTTATGCTCGATACCATTTCATCTATGCTTGAATGGATTTTTGTGCCGTTAAGTCTGATTTCGGCGTCGATCTGAGCCCCGCAGGCCGAAATCGCGTCGGAGATATCGCCTGTTAAAAGGACGTTTTTGCCGACCATGGCGCATTTTATACCGTCTGCGCCCTTTGCAACGGAGGAAAACGCCGAAGCTACCCCCATTTTTATGCGTTCAGAGACCTGAACGTAAACGGGTACGCTTACAGCCGCTTTTACCTTTTCAACCAAAGCGGCGATCTGGTCGGGGGTGGAGGTTCCCGCGTCGTCGCAGATTGTAACAAGTCCCGCGCCGTTTGCTTCGGCTTCTTTTACCGCAGAAATAAGAAAATCCTCATCGGCTCTTGTCGCGTCGCGGGCGACAAATTCAACATCACCGCAGAGAGTCTTTGCCTCTTTTGTCAGGGCGGCGATTTTCTCAAGCATCTTAGCCTGCTTTAAATGGTATGTATACTCCATCTGAATTGTGGAGACAGGAAGCTCTATTTGAAGTCTGGGGCTTTTTGCTTCCTTGATGCACTCCCAGGCATTGGATACGCTCTCGCTGTCAAAGCCTGCGGGAATTGCAAGAACGGCGTTCTCCATATTCTGAGCGATAGTCCTGAATATTATCATATCCTCGCGAAGAGATTTTACAGGGGGCAGTTCTACTGCGTCCGCGCCGATGGAATCAGCGCACTTCGCGATAGCCGATTTTTCACGGAAAAGCAGAGATATGCCGCTGTCCTGCGAAAGAGTTTTTAAGGTTATGTCGCTTATGTTTATCTTTTTCATTATAAAAATCTCCTCTCAAGATTTAAGCTCTTAAATATATTATGCTTTTTATTTGACATTGCATTTAACAATAGCTTCTGTGATGTTCTTTAACACAAGCTCGCATTTTTGGTTGTATACGTCAATGGTAATCTCAGCAAGACCGTTTTTTTCGCTTCGCTTTTCAAGTTTAGTAACGGTTGCCTTTCCGGTTAAAACATCATCTGCAAAAACCGGTCTGAGCCATTCGATTTTGGTGGATTTTCCCGCCAATAGCTGGTCGCCGAAAAAGTCAACTTCAAGATACTTTGCCCAAACCTCCAAAAAGGACATAACTCCGGGAGCAAGAAGCCTTCCGAACGGCGTACTTTTGGCGAAATCTTCATCGGTATGCAGCGGTACGTTGTCGTAAACTCGGGCAAAGTCCAGCATTTTTTCTTTTTTGATAGAAGCGGGGGCGGTGTCAACCGTCATGCCGACTTCAAGCTGTTCAAAATACATATCGTTTCCTCCTTAAAAAATCATATTCCACAGTTTGGAAACGAGCGGGACTATGTTATATATTATGGGCGCAAGCAGTATCGCGGGCAGAAAATCCGCAACCTTTATCTTGGTTATGCCCATAAGGTTTGTTCCTATCATTATAATAAGTATACTGCCCGCACAGGTCATCTCGTTTGTTGCGCCCGCGCTCATCATGGGCGCGATAAGCCTTGCAAGCAGTACAAGCGAGCCTTGAATGACAAATACCGACGCCGACGCAAGCAATACTCCTATGCCGAGACTTGATGCGAGCATCATGGACGAGACAAGGTCAAGGGTGGCCTTTGTAATTATAATTGAATTATCACCCGTAAGACCTGCCTGCAGCGAGCCGGTAACGGTCATCGAGCCGACGCAAAAAAGTAGCGTTGCGGCAACAAAGCCCTCGGCAATCGAAACGGTTTCGTCCTTTTTGCGAAATCTTTGTTCCGCCTTTTTTGCCAGCTGTGTTATCGCGTCGTCAATGCCGATAAGCGTTCCGATAATAGCTCCCAAAACCACTGCGGCAATAAGAATAAGCACATTCTCGCCGCAAAGACTGCCCGAAATGCCGATATAAAGCGTGCAGGCTCCGAGACCTATCATGGCAGCGCGGCTTACCTTTTCGGGAATGCCCTTTTTAAACAGCAGACCGACCGACGAGCCTATTATTACCGTTATGACGTTTACAATTACACCGAGCATTTTTTAACCCCTTAAAAACCATAAAAAAACCGTCCCAAAGCTTTAGCTTTGAGACGGGTGTAAAACAAATTTATCACTCGCGGTACCACTCAAATTGCGGAAAGATCCGCCACCTCTTCGAGGTCAAAAAACCTCTATGCACTTACGCAGCAAACTCGGGTCACCCTACACACAGTAAAGCTTCAGGTTTCCGGCTCAGAAGCGAGAGGACAGGGATATGTAACATGCTGATTTGCACCAACCATCAGCTCTCTGCAATGTTTTCTCCGTGACCATTCTTCATCATAGCCTTTAGCAATATCAAATTTGTGTTTTATTTTACTACTTAAATAAAAAATTGTCAAGCCGTTTTTTCTAATTTTTTAATCTTTTTTTGCCTCTTATGTAGTACAGCACAGCGAAGAGTATTTCGACAAAGTAAAGAGCGACAAACCCGACGTTTATTTTGTCTATCACAGCGCTGCCGCGCATTATGTCTTCATCGGTATAGCAGCGCACCGAGCGGAATTTGCCGTCCCGGAATTCTGTATCGATCTGAACGACAGACTCGTTTTTGCAGGTATAGTATATGTTATTGCCTTTTTCGTCGGTGATATAGTCGATGTTTTCGGCCGGCTCGATATAGTCGTCTTCAATTTCTTCGGAGGCGGTCTCTGTTTCGTAGGTCCAAACAGTTGTACCTTCTCCCGAGGAATCTGCCGGAGTTTCCATATAGGCTATAAAATCCTTTGTGTTTGTAAAGGTTTTGCCCTCGGCAAAGGAGGAGGGACCGACCGTAGTATTAAAAATATGCTGACCGGCAAACGTTGCGGCTAAAAGCGCAAGAGCCGAAAGTACTGTCTTTTTTGCGTGTTTTTGCGTCTTTTTAACGTATGCGAGCTGCTTTGCCGACTCTGGATCGTCAAACTTTTTCAACACCGACGCCTTGTATGCCAAAAGAACAAGAGGACAGAGTACCGCACAGACGATTGCCGAAACCAAAAAGTACGCAACACATCCGCTCAAATCGGTAAGTCCGTAATAGGAACAAGAGGCAAAGGGAATAGACGCTATAAACATACATACTGCCGCGGCAATTACAAGCGTTGCGATTTTTAAAATAGAGTATCTGCAATCAAAAACGCTCAGTTTATCAGCTTCATCGCTCTTTAAAGAAGCAAACGCGCTTATTAAAAAGCCTATTTCGCAAATAATGCCCGCCGCAAAAAGGATAGCTCCGAGATAAAAGCCTATCTCGCCGCGCAAAAAGGCAAAATTGCATAAAAGAAGGGTTATTACTCCTGCCAGAATTATTCCCGCGGAGATTAGGCTGCGCAGGGCAAACCGCGTTTTTATACTGCCGAGAATATTTTTTATCTGCTTTTCCGTCTTTATTTCTGCGGACGGAGCGGGGACGGTATCGGGATTTTGGCGCTCGCCCCGCAGTATTTCGTCGGACGTGACGCCGAAGATCTCGGCAAGCACGGGAATAAGGGTCAAATCGGGGGCGCACTCGTCGCGCTCCCAGCGGCTGACCGCTTTATCGGAAACGCCCAGTTTTTCGGCAAGCTGTTTTTGCGTCATTCCGTTTGCTTTTCTAAGTGCTGCGATGAAGCTTCCGATTGATTTTCTTTCCATAAGGATGACCTCCAAAAAGTTACTGCAAGCGCGCCTTGCAGCTTAATTCTACAAAAGCGGCAGTAAAAATGCAACCCCGCAAACCGGAAATAACTCTCGCAAACCGAGAATTTATCGAAAAACAAAAAATCCGGAGCGTTTTCGCTCCGGATTCGTTTTACGCTAATTAAAATTAGTGATTGAAGATGGACATGATATCAAAGATGTCGTCATCGTCATCTTCGGACTCTTTCTTCTCTTCGGAGTCCTTACCGTCAGCAGCTTTATCCTCAGCAGCTTTGTCCTTGTTTTCGCCGTCAAGGTCGCTCATGCTGTAATCTTCCTTGTCGGTGGTAAAGCCTGTGGCGATAACGGTGATGCTCATCTCGTCCTTCATATTCTCATCAAAAGCAGTACCCCAGATAATGGTTGCGTCGGGGTGAGCAGCCTGTGTGATAAGAGCGGAGGCCTCTTCAACCTCGGCAAGGTCGATGTCCTGAGAAGCGGTGATGTTGATAATTACGCCGCGTGCGCCGTTGATGGAGGTTTCGAGCAGGGGAGAGGAGATAGCCTCGTGAGCGGCCTCTTTTGCCTTGTTCTCGCCCGAAGCGTGTCCTACGCCCATGTGAGCAAGACCTGCGTCCTTCATAACCGCGGTAACGTCGGCAAAGTCAAGGTTTACAAGACCGGAGCAGTTGATAAGGTCGGAGATACTTGCAACGCCCTGACGAAGTACGTCGTCGGCTACATGGAAGGCGTTGATAAGGGTGATGCGCTCGTCGGAGACATATTTTAAACGCTCGTTGGGGATTACAACGAGGGAGTCAACGTACTCGCGAAGCTCGTTAATGCCGGCCTCGGCCTGTTCCATTCTCTTTTTGCCCTCAAAAGCAAAGGGCTTTGTAACGATACCGACTGTAAGGATGTCCTGATCCTTAGCCAGCTTTGCGATAACGGGAGCGGCGCCTGTGCCTGTACCGCCGCCCATACCTGCGGTGATAAATACCATATCGGTGCCTTTAAAGATAGCTTCGATATCGTCGCGGCTCTCTTCGGCGGCACGCTGACCGCGCAGAGGATCGGAGCCCGCGCCTGTTCCGCGGGTGATTTTGTCGCCGATCTGGATTTTGTGGGTCGCCATGGAGTGCATAAGTGCCTGTTTGTCGGTGTTTACCGAGATAAACTCAACGCTGCTTACGCCCATCTGAATCATGCGGTTTACTGCGTTTCCGCCGCCTCCGCCGACACCGACAACCTTAATATGTACAACATTGTCAAGATCATTATCAAATGCGATAGGCATAGAAAAAATATCCCCTTTCAAACTTCCGTATAGACCTTTTTTGTCCTACTTTTAACTATTATAGATAATGTACCACATTTACATATAAATTTCAATAAAAATAAAATAAAAATTTTGTAAATACCCCAATATTTTGAAAAAAATA
>JAFRVM010000200.1 GCA_017438505.1 Clostridia bacterium
ATTATTCCTTCGCTGCCGTTATATATCTCTTTTGCGCCGTGGCACTTTATTGCCGAAAAAATATCGGCGTTATTTAAATTCATATCAAAACTTCCCGTTTACAGATTTTCCCAGTCGATTTTGCGATCCTTGAAGTAGTAGATTTTTTCCTTTTCCTCAAGAGGACGGAGCACACGGCAGGGATTGCCCACGGCTACCACGGTTGAGGGCAGATCCTTTGTAACTATACTGCCAGCGCCTATAACCACGTTATCGCCGATCGTTATTCCCGGCAGAATTACCGCGCCCGCGCCTATCCAGCAGTTTTTGCCGATGTGCACCGGAACGTTGTACTCGTAGCCCTTTTCCCTAAGCTCGGGCAAAATGGGATGTCCCGCCGTTGCAACCGTAACGTTTGGACCGAACATGGTGTTGTCGCCGACGTAAATATCGGTGTCGTCCACAAGTGTCAGGTTAAAATTTGCGTAAACATGATTGCCGAAATGCACGTTGTGTCCGCCCCAGTTTGAGTGCAGAGGGGGCTCGATATAGCAGTTTTCGCCTATTTCGGCAAACATTTCCTTTAGCATCCGCTGCCTCATGTGCTGATGGGTGGGGCGGGTGGCGTTGAACTCGTATAAAAGCTCAAGATACCCGAGCTGCTCGCGCAAAATTTCTTTGTCCATGGGGATATACAAATCCCCGTCTTTGCATTTTTCCTTTATTGTTTTTTCCACGTTCGTTTCCTCCCCGCAAACTGTTAAACCGATTATACCACGAAGGTCATTTACTTTCAAATATAAAAATTTTTTGCAAAGTATGCTTGACAAATAATGCAAAGCGTGCTATACTAAATTTGCAAAGCAAGCTTAGCAAAGGAGATGACCTTATGAAAACAAGAATTCCCGAACTGCGAAAAGAGCGCAAGCTGTCACAGGAGGAGCTTGCTCTGGCGGTCGGGGTAACAAGGCAGACCATAACATCTATCGAGGTGGGCAAATACACAGCGTCACTGCCGCTTGCCTACAAAATAGCAAAGTTTTTCGGTCTGACCATTGAAGAAGTTTTTGATTTTTCTGAAATCGAGGAGGAAATTTAAAATGGAAAATTACAAAAAGAAGATAAGAGCACGCGTGTTTTTTATGGCTATGTATACGGTTGCGGTGAGTGTATTCAACCTGGTCGCACATCTGCTTGACCTGGAATACAGCCTGCCGACCGACTTTTTAATGGGTATGATTTGCGGAATTGACCTTGTAGCCGTATTTATAATAGCAAAATATCTTACGGCTTTGAAAAATGAAGAAAAGCTCAAGGCAATGTACATTGAGGAAAACGACGAGCGCAACAAGACGATACGGCTGCGATCAGGGTATCCGATTGTTCCCGCCTTTGTCTTTGTAATGCTGCTTGCGGCGGTGGTTGCCGGATATTTCAATCTTACCGTTATGATTACTCTTATTGCTACCGCATTTTTCGAACTGGTTGTCTGTCTTGTTATTAAGCTTATTTGTCAAAAGACAGTATAAAAAACAAAGCCGATTGCTTTTTTGCAATCGGCTTTTATAATGCTGTTTTTATTTAGTTAAACAGGCTGAGGAACACACCTGCCGCAACGGCCGAGCCTATAACGCCCGCGACGTTGGGACCCATAGCGTGCATAAGCAGGAAGTTGCTGGGGTTTTCCTCGCTGCCGACCTTCTGGGAAACACGCGCGGCCATGGGAACTGCCGAAACACCCGCCGAACCGATAAGGGGATTTACCTTTCCGCCGGTAAAGATGTACATCAGCTTTCCGAAGAGTATGCCGCCTGCCGTACCGCACGCAAAAGCGGCAAGACCGAGAGCGATGATCTTGAGCGTTTCAAGCTGGAGGAAGGTCTGACCCTTTGCGGTTGCGCCGACCGTTATACCGAGGAATATGGTAACTATGTTCATAAGCTCGTTCTGAGCCGTGTTGCATATTCTTGCTACAACTCCGCTCTCACGGAAGAGGTTTCCGAGCATAAGCATACCTACAAGAGGAGCTGCAGAGGGAAGTACAAGGGATACTATAATTGTAACAATGATGGGGAAGAGAATTTTTTCGGTCTTTGTTACCGGTCTGAGCTGGGTCATAACGACCGAGCGCTCTTTCTTTGTTGTAAGAGCTCTCATAATGGGCGGCTGAATAACGGGCACCAAGGCCATGTATGAGTATGCCGCAACGGCGATAGGTCCTAAGTATTCGGGAGCGAGCTTACTGGTAACATAAATGGCGGTAGGGCCGTCCGCGCCGCCGATAATACCGATGGAAGCGGCGACATTTGTATCCATACCTAAAAGCAGAGCGCCAATAAATGCGATAAAAATACCGAGCTGAGCTGCAGCGCCCAAAATAAAGCTCTTGGGGTTTGTAATAAGGGGGCCGAAGTCGGTCATTGCGCCAACACCCAAAAAGATAAGGGGAGGGAAAATACCGTTCTTAACGCCTAAATACAGGTAATAGAACAGACCGCCGGCATGTTCGACCGCAACGCAGGATGTTCCGTCGGGCAGAACAGCCGTGCCGTACTTGGCTATTTCGGTGGCGGTGGCGTAAATGTTTGTGTCGTAGTTGCCCGAGGCGAGCATCTCCGCCGTAGGCATCAGCTTGTAAACATATTCGGGAACGTCGTTAAGTCCCGCAAGGGGAAGGTTTGCAAGCAGCATACCGAAAGCGATGGGCAAAAGCAAAAGGGGCTCATACTGCTTGTGGATTGCAAGATAAATAAGTAAGCAGGAAACGGCTATCATAATAGCGTTCTGCCAGCCGAAGCCGGTAAAAAGCTGTACGATGCCCGATCCGTTCCAAAGGTCGGAAACGGTATTAAGTACGTCGTTTAGTATACCCAAAATATATCACCTCAATGTTATTTATAAGTTAAAAGGAACGTGTGTTGTCGCGAAGACCGGCGCTTCTCCATGCAGAACGTCTGCCGGAATCTCTGGAGGCGGGAGCCTCTTTGCGGCGTACGCTTTTTACCGAGAAAGAGGGGTCGATGGCGGCGACCGCGGCGGCAATTACCGCTATAATCTCATCGCCCACGCCCACGGGACCTCTTGTGACAGAATCCATGGGAGGAATGTAGGGGGGGAGCTCGTCATCGTCAAACTTTTCGCGCTTTGCGGCAATCTGATCGGCCTTTTTCTGAGCCTTTTTAACGGCTGCCTGGGTGGCAAAAAGACAGATTCTTGAATAGATAAAAACTATCGCAATAAGTATTAAAAGAACTGCGAAAACAACCAAAAGACCTGTAAGGGTTGTGTTGAGCATAAGAGAACCTAACGATTCCTGCGCCTTTTCCTCGACCGGTGCTGCCACGTC
>JAFRVM010000201.1 GCA_017438505.1 Clostridia bacterium
GGGGTAAAATCCTCCGGAATACATATCGCGGATCCCGAATCTTGCAGCAAAGTCGAAGAAGTACTTTTCAAACCGTTGACCGCTGTAGGTAAATCCTGCAGCCGTAGAAAGTCCGGCTCCCGCGCCGATCACGATGGCATCGGCGGTCTCGATTTCTTTTTTCAGCCGGTCCAGGTTCTCCTGGCGTGTTCCGGTCCCGCGGGAAATGCCGGAGCTGAAACGCTGAGCGCCGGCGACTCCTTTCTGAATGGTCTCAAGATAGCCGTTGGGCATCTCAGTGTAATTCTTGTTCATAGTATTCCTTGTCCTCATCTTTAAAAACATTGAAGATCACCCTTTCCATGGTATCCGGGTGAGTATTAAGCCAATCAATCACAGTCCTCACCGCGATCTCTGCCGCCCGTTTATTCGGGAAGCGGAAAACGCCGGTGGAGATGCAGCAGAAAGCCACACTTTTCAGGTCGTTCTCCAGGCACATGTCCAGTGTATTCCGATAGCAGGCAGCGAGGTCTTCCTCCAGTTCCGGGGTAAGCTGGCACTGTACGATCGGGCCAACGATGTGAATAACTTTCTCCGCCGGGAGATTATATCCATCCGTCAGCAAAGGCACAGCTGTCGGCTGCTCGTAATCCCTGCCGTATCTGCTCCGAAGCATATTCATTTGTTTGCTGCACTCGTTCCTGAGCTGTACACCTGCAAATGTATGGATACAGTTGTCGATACAGGTGTGCATCGGAACAAAGCAGCCGAGCATCTGCGAATTAGCCGCGTTTACGATCGCGTCTACTGCAAGTCTTGTGATGTCACCCTGCCAGATAGATATGCCTTCCCGTATCTCAGGGATGTCCTTAAGCTCTACTATACCATTCTCACGAATTCGCTGCTGCAGATAATCGTTCTGGACGGCAAGGACAGTCTCGTCCATCTCTCCGGGCATACGTATATTCATCAGCGAGCGCAGTATACGCCGTTTCCCCTCCGTATCGTCCGGCACTTTCAAATCCTTATATTCACCAAAATCCGCCTTGAATTTCTCTACCAGATAATCAAGACGTTCTTCCTGCGTTGTTATACCGTTCACATTCGTCACCTCTTAGTAACATTGCATCGGAGTGCCATAAATTTATTTTGAAGAAATCATATATTTCAGACTGCAGGGGGTTGCCCGTATTTAAAACGCAGATAACCTCGTGGTGTATAAAAATATTTTTTCTTGAAAATGGTAAATTATTGATTATGCTTTCTTTCCCTGTTCCACCTGTCGGATTTCATCCTGCGAGGCGTCTTTGAGAGAATAGGTGTCAAATGAGGCAGAATTCGGGAGCTTGATTTCAATACGGGTGATTTTGTCCATCTTAGCCTGACCGCTGTAAAGGCTGAGATCAAACACATGACCGCCGCGCGTTCTGTCGGCAGACAGAAAATGCAAATGCCAACCCGGAGCGTTAATTCCATCCATAAAATCCGGATAGTAAACGCAGACCAATGTTCCGTCAATCTCGTCAAAGAAAAAATCACGCTGGTTGTTTTGCAACATTTCCTTTAGTGTAACATGGTGGGTCAGTTGTCCTGTCTCAGACCGGGCACAAACCCGCTTAAAATTACCGTCTATGCGAACCATGTGCATACTGTTGAGTCCGAATATCTCCTCGACACGCAGAGTCAGAATATCTTTAAGCGTTTCAATATCCGGCACCTCCTCCAGATGGAAGCTGCGCCAGTTGCAAAGACGGGAAACTGATGCGAAGGGAACACCGGTTTCGGATGATGTTCTCGTCACGGTACCGTCTGCCATAGCACGATAACATACTCCGTCCACAACAATCATTTCACCGTCCACACCCTCAAAAGTACCAAGCCCCGTGTCTCCGTGTTGTATCAACTCTTCCACGGTAATCACGGCTCTGTTATATCCCATAGCCAGAGCTTGTAGCGTGGACACCTGAAACATACTGTGATCCGTTCCGCCTATAAAGTCAATTATTTCTTGTTTAAGCATTGTCAGTACCCTCCCCGTACCTTTAAGTAATCGCCGATTAAATAGATATCGCCATCCTCAAAGCTGTCACTTATTTCCACCCATTCATCTCGCGGTAAGTAAGCAAGGAATGTCATATTCCGATAACATATTTTTCAGAATTTGGATTATTTATATACTATGTATATTATAATTGAATATATATTAAAAGTCAATGTACTTACTTTTTTAGGTCTGTTTTTATATTATTCAATTTTACTTACATCCGTATTTTTTCTGTCACTTTCCGCATCAATTGACGGATCTCTTCGCCGTCCTCAAGGGATTCACGGCGTTCGGGCAGGAAAACTCGTCAACCGGGAAATCCGTAGGCAATAAGTAAAATGTTATTCATATGCTTCAAAACCGCCAACAGGCTCGTTGTTTTCGTCCCACACAAACGCTTTATATTTGTAAATTCCGCTTGCATCATACGGCAGTTCAAGTTTCAGGCTGCCATCTGTAATCTCCTGCATTTTAACCTCTGCGAGCGCATTTGTCTCCTTATTGTATTTTGCAAGATAAGCGCGGAGCTTTTTGTTCGTGGCGTTGCTTACGGTAAAGTCCGCATACA
>JAFRVM010000202.1 GCA_017438505.1 Clostridia bacterium
GAGTCCACAGTTTCTTCTGAGGTAGCTCCCACAGAAGTAACAATCAAGACAGTTAGTATGTTCGGTGGCGCTGACGCTTCCGCAGAAGCTTATGCTAACGTAGTAAAAGCTTTTGACGATGCTAACGAGTACATCACAGTAGTTGACGAGTCCACAGAGTCCAGCGAAGAGTGGAAATCAGCAGTTGTTTCTTCTTTCGAGACAGGCGACAACGCTGACGTAGTTTTCTTCTTCACAACTTCCGACGCTGAGCCCATGCTCGACTATGTAGTTCCCCTCAGCGAAATCAAAGAAGTATATCCCGACTACTGCAACTGGATCAGCCAGTCCGCTATTGAGTCCGTTGCTATCGACGGCGTTCAGTATGCTATCCCCGTTAAGGGTTACTGGGAAGGCCTCTTCGTAAACGAAGACCTTTACAAGAACAACGGTATTGATCTTCCCTCTGACTGGGCTAAGTTCACCGATTCCTTCGCTAAATTAGGCGAAAAGGACATCATCCCCATGGCTTTCGGTGCTGACATCCCCCACTACTGGATTGAGCACTTCATCCTCGCTGCTGGCCCCAAGGCTGACCACGCTGCTAACCCCGGCACAGACGTATCCAAGGTTCCCCAGTCCTGGTACACAGGTCTCGGCTTCTTCAAGGATCTCTATGACCTCGGCGGTTTTGCTAAGGCTGCTCCCTCTACAAAGTATGACGAAGCTTGCGAACAGTTCATCAACAAGAAGGCTGCTCTCTCTGTAGACGGTTCTTGGTGGTGCGGTTCTATCGTAGACGCTGACACAACTACAGTTATGGCTATGCCCGCTTACGCTGAGGCTGGCAAGTCCACAACAGACGTTATCGCTGGTTTCTCCTCCGGTTTCTACATTGCTAGATCCGCATGGGACGACGAAGCTAAGAGAGACGCTTGCGTACAGTTCGTTCAGGCTGCTACTTCTCCCGAAGCAGTTGCTTCCTACGTTGCACAGGGTGGCGCTCCCACTTGCGCAATCACAGCTGATCCTAACGTTGTAGCTCCCAGACCCGCTGTTGACGGTGCTGCTATGGTTGGTGCTGCTGACGAAGTTGACATTCCTCTTGGCGACAGAATGGCTACAGCTTATGCTGAGTTCATCAGCGGCGCTGCAAAGATCATGAACGGCGACGCTAAGGTTGAAGATGTTGTTGCTGCTTTCTGCGAAGCTAACAAATAATTTAACTTAACGCTTAGAAGAGTATCAAAAGTCAATCAATTTGCTTAACAGTAAATAATTGATAGTTAGACAGGAGAGTAATAATTTTATTGTTGCTCTCCTGTTTTATCTAAAAAGGCAGGTGTACTGAATGGATATAATGATCTACAAGAAAAAGAGCCCAGCGCTTTTCTTTCTGTTTCCGGCATTTTTCTTTCTCGGTGTATTCCTGTATTATCCGTTTGTGCTGAACATAATCAATAGTTTCCAAGAGATAACCTCTATGGGCTCGGCACCCGAAGGTAATATAGGTATTACAAACTATGTTAACCTACTTAGAGATCCCAATATAGCCATCTCCTTAAAAAACACAGTAATAATGATTTTTGCTTCTGTTGTTTTCCAGGTTGGCTTTGCTCTGGTGCTTGCTTTGATGGTTGATAATATTACAAAGTTTGCCCAGTTCTATCGTACAGTTTTCTTCTTCCCCATTGTTATTTCCGGTACAGCACTTGGTATGCTGTTCAACCTTCTCTATGTTTATCATCCCTCGGATAAAGCTTATAACGGCGTATTCAATCAGATTATAATGTCTCTCGGCGGAAACCCTGTCAACTGGTTCTCCCCCAAGACGTGTGTATATTACCTGCTTATACCCATAGTATGGCAGTATGTCGGCTTCTATTTTGTTATCCTTCTTACAGGTCTTAACAATATATCCACCGACGTTTATGAGTCCGCTTCTATTGACGGTGCAACAGGTTTAAAAAAGATTTGGTACATTTCTTTACCTCTTATTCAGAGCGTTTGGACAACTTGTGTTACTCTTGCAATCACAGGCGCTCTTAAGGTTTTTGACCTGCCATGGATCATCCTTCCCAAGGGAATGCCAAACGGCAAGTCGTTCTTTACAGGTACATATATGTACTACATGACATTTGAAATTAAGAACTACGACTACGGCGCAACAATTGCTATTTTAATTGTTGTACTCGGTGTTCTTATTTCCAGTATCACCAATATGATCATTAAACCCAAGGAGTATTAAGGAGGTGCTTTATTGTGGCTAACACAGAAAACAAGAAGATTGGCAAGCTGCATAAAGTAACCGTTGGCAAGGTTTTAATCTATGTCTTCCTTACTTTGTGGGCTGCTACAACCATTTTCCCCTTTGCATGGGTTATTAATAACTCATTTAAGGCGCCTAACAAAATTCTTCGTTTTTCATTTCTCCCCTGCTGGAGCAGTACGCTGAACCGCGGATATGACGGTCAGCCCATAACAAGGGAAAACGAGTGTAAGGATATTGCACAGCATCGCGAGAATTTTGTCAGCCCTACACTTCGTAACTTTAAGCGTGCTTTTAATATCGGCGCTACAGAAAAAACAAAGATCAGTATCATGAAAGCATATGTTCAGTCCCTTATCATTTCGGGTTCTGTTACAATCTTTGTAATGCTGTTTGCCGGTATGGCGGCCTTTGCGATGGCGCGTTATAACTTTGTCGGGCGAGGGTTCCTGCGTCTGATAGTTACTGCCAGCCTTATGTTCCCGTCATTCTCGACAATCATTCCCTTGCTCAGAATGATGACAACATTCAATCTTATCTCTAACCCGCTGGCAGTTATATTACCATTGATTGCATCCAACATGTCCTTTGCTATGCTGATTCTCATCGGCTACATCGAGGGACTTCCCGTTGACCTTGAAGAGGCTGCATTCCTTGAGGGATGTAACGTATTCCAGATTTTCTATAAGGTTATATTCCCCATCTCGCTGCCTTCCTTCTCAACAGTTGCAATCTTTACCTTCCTTTGGTCTTACAATGACCTGTTCTTCCAGAACATCCTCATTACAGACCGTTTAAAGAAGCCCATCTGTGCTTTGCTTAACTACATAAGCTCTCAGTGGGGCGGTACCGACTACGGTCTGATGTGCGCAGCTGTTACACTGGTTGTAGTTCCTGTTATTGTCGTTTACATGCTTCTCCAGAAGAACATCGTAAAGGGTCTTACAGCAGGCGCTATCAAGGGTTAATTTCATAATTTAAGCGGAGAGCAGAAGCTCTCCGCTTTTTTTAATCAAACTGAGCCCGCAGTTTTTCAAGCGCTTTTTTTTCAATCCGCGAAACATAGCTGCGAGAGATATTAAGCATTCCCGCGACCTCCCGCTGTGTGAGAGGGTTATGACCGTTTAACCCGTATCGAAGGCAGATAATTGAGAGCTCACGGTCGTTCAGTGTGCTTCGCAAACTGTTTTTCAGCTTTTCGGAGTTAATTTTTAAATGCAGGTCGTCGGCAATGGTATCATCAACAGCAATTATATCAATAAGCGTGATTGCCCTGCCGTCTTTGTCAACGTCAATGGGCTCATTTATCGAAATATCCTGCTGAGATTTTTTACTCTGGCGAAAATACATCAAAATCTCATTTTCCACACAGCGTGAAGCATAAGACGAGAGTCTCGCCCCTTTATCGGGATTAAAGGTTGTGATGCCTTTAATCAGACCGATAGTACCAATGGAAATAAGATCGTCGGTGTCGCCGGTGGCGTTGTAATACTTTTTGACAATATGGGCAACGAGACGTAAATTATGCTCAATTAAAATATTTTTGGCCTTTTCATCTCCGTTTTTCATGGCGGCAAGGTACTCCCTCTCCTTTGCCTGAGACAGGGGACGGGGGAAAGCACCGCTCCCCGAAACACTTAGTACGGCAAGCCACAGCTTGCAGAAAATTTGATAAAGCAAAAATAATCACCCGCTTTGGCATAATAGTAAAATATATAAAAAATTAATATTAATTATGACAAAAATCGGGTAATATGGTTGAAAATAAGCTCGATTTGGTGTAAAATCGTACTGGAGGCGATTATTATGTCAAAAAAAACAAATATAGTTGATTGGAATACCATTACCAATTTTGTTATCGATGCTTTTGTAGGTTACGGTGTGCCCCGTGAGGACGCTGAAATATGCGCAGATGTTCTGCTTGAGTCGGACAAGCGCGGAATAGAATCCCACGGCGTAAACCGCTTTAAGCCAATTTACCTCGACAGAATCAAAGCCGGAATTCAAAATCCTGTTACCGATTTTGAAATTGTCAAGGATTTTGCCGCCACAGCGGTAGTTGACGGACATGACGGTATGGGTCAGGTTATTGGCACAAAGGCTATGCAGATGGCCATTGATAAAGCTCACAAGTATGGCATCGGTATGGTTGCTGTTCGCAATTCCTGCCATTACGGTATTGCCGGGTACTATGCTTCCATGGCCACAAAAGAGGGCTGCATCGGAATTACCGGCACAAACGCCCGTCCTTCCATCGCACCCACCTTCGGTGTTGAGAATATGCTCGGCACAAACCCGCTTACCATCGGACTGCCCACAGATGAGGACTTCCCCTTCATCATCGACTGTGCGACATCCATTACCCAGCGCGGGAAAATCGAGTATTACGCAAGAATAGGCAAGGATACCCCCGCCGGTATGGTTGTAGGCAGGGACGGTATGCCGCACACCGATTCCGAAGCTATTTTGACCGAACTGAACACCGGCGAAGCTGCTCTCGCTCCCCTTGGCGGAATAGGCGAGGAGCTCGCAGGATACAAGGGTTACGGCTACGCTACCGTTGTTGAGATTCTTTCGGCCGCTCTTGCTCAGGGCAACTATATGAAGATGCTCTCCGGAATAGGCGAACACGGCGAAAAGATACCCTATCACCTTGGCCACTTCTTTATTGCCGCCGATACCGAGGCCTTTATGGGCAGAGAGGCATTTGAGAAAACGGCAGGCGAGATTTGCCGTGCCCTCCGTGCTTCGCAAAAGGCTCCCGGTTGTGAGAGAATTTACACCGCAGGTGAAAAGGAGCACGACGTCCGTCTTGCACGCGAGGACGGAGTTCCCATCAACAATGCCGTTCAGAAGGAGCTTTGTGCGGTGCGCGATGAGCTTGGTTTGACTCAGTATAAATTCGCTTTTGAAGACTAGATTGAAAAAAGAAACTCCGGCTTGAAATCAAGCCGGAGTTTTTAAATGAAATGAGATAATTATAACATTGAGGAAGCCGTACGGTGCAGATGAATGGGCGGTTGGGAGAAGGCGGGCATACGCATGGTTCCGCGCTCCTTGCCGAAATAGAATACAGCAACGCATCCCGGTCCGCAGTGTGTGCCGACTGCCGCACCGATAAAGCTTGTATAAACGTCTTTAAATCCGTACTGCTCGGTCAGCATTTTGGCCATTGTCTGAGCTCTTTCGGGCGCGTCAGAGTGGGAAATGAAAATAATCTGCTCGGTGGGATTGACAACTGTTTGTGCGATATCGTCACAAACCCTTTTCAGTGCTGCCTGACCGCCCCTTGCCTTGGCACAGGTTTTAAGTCCGCCGTCGGGGTAGCAGTCAAGAATGGGGTTGATGTTGAGAACCGTTCCGACCGCGCCTGCAAATTTGCTCAGTCTGCCGCCCTCAACAAAATATTTAAGAGTATCGGTCGTATAAAAGGTATTTATATGTCTGCGGCAGAAATCAAGTTTTTCCATGCATTGCTCAGGGGTAAAGCCGTTGTCGCGCATATCGGCTGCCATAAGTGCGAGCATGCCCTCGCCGAGACTGGCGATGTAGCTGTCAACAAGATAAACCTTTGAGTCGGGGTAATCCTCTTTGAGCATTTCGGCAGCGGTGTGGGCATAGTTTATTGTTCCCGATAGCGCCTTGCTCAGTGAAACGTGAATAATGGGCAGATGAAATTTTTCATAGAGCTCTGACCAGAATGTAAGATAGGCGGTCGGATTGATTGCCGCGGTCTTTGATTTTTGTCCGGAACGGACTTTATCGTAAAAGTTTTTTCTGTCGGAATTTTGCAGGGTATCGACAAAGCTTTCACCGTCGAGGCAGTAGGTCATATCAATGTGATATATTTCAAGCTCAGCACAGCTGCTCTCAAGAAGGTCGCCGGCAGAATCAATGGTGACAATAAAATTTCTCATTTTTTAGTTTCTCCTTTTAAATGAAATATTTTTTGCTCATTTCTCTTAGCTTATTATAAAGCTTTGTACTCCAAATTGCACGCTACTGTGTATTTTTGCAATTCTACAAAGAAAAATAAAAAAATAGAGCTTGAAAACCGTACTCTACTTGTGGTAGAATATCTGTAAACCCGCATTATTACAGGGTTTTTTAATTTTGACTGAAAGGTTGATTTTGGCATGGACGAAAACGAGCTAAAACAGATTGTAGCCCGAAAACTTGCCTTTTTCAGGAAGCAATCGGGCCTGACTCAGGCGCAGCTTGCCGAAAAAATCAATTACTCGGATAAATCTATCTCAAAATGGGAGAGGGCGGAAGGTCTGCCCGATATTTTTGTGCTCACGGAGCTTGCACGCATTTACGGGGTAACGGTCGATGATTTTGTAAGCGATATTCAACCCGAAAAGGTTGCTGTTCCCGCAGGGGAAAAGAAAAAAATCATTATTCCGCTGCTCTCGGTCGGTCTTGTGTGGCTGGGGGCGTGTATTGTATTTTTTTCAATCAAAGTTTTCGCTCCGTCGCTTTATGGCGCTTATCTGGCTTTTTTGTTTGCCGTTCCGGCCACTTTTATTGTTTTGATAGTTTTCACCGGCCTATGGTACGACCTTTTTACCCAGTTCCTCTCGGTTACCGGGCTTGTCTGGTCTCTTACAACCTGCATTTACGTTACCACGGTCTCGTTTGTTCCGGCGCAGAATATGTCGCTGATTTTTGTTGTAGCAGGCGTATTCCAGGTGCTTACAATTCTCTGGTTCTGGCTTATTCATAATCCGAATAAAAAAGGCAGAAGCTTTTTCAGGAAGAAACAATAAAAATATACGTCCTGTTGATTTTTAGGTCAACAGGACGTTTTGTATAATTATTTAACCGGTTATTATTCGTTTTCGGGATACCTGCAAAGGAAATCAATATAGTCGCGAAGTTCTTCGATATCAATCTCATCCTTTAAATAATCATCGGGATAGATATAAAGTGTAAGGTTTTTAATACAGGAAGTTGATGCTGTCTGAGCAAAGCGCTTAAGAATGTATCTTGCAACGATCTGCTTGGGTTTTTCAAGCATCTTGGCGGCGCCTGTTCCCATAACGGGCATTGCGAGATTTTCTCCCGTCAATTTGTTTTTTTGTATGTTGCCAAACATACTGTCTATGCTTTTTATAAGTGTATCGTGGTCAACCGTGGGTTTTCCTTTATCCACAATGCTGGACATGGCAAGAAGGTAAAACTTTTTGTCTTTCTTTTTCTTTGAATGTTTGATCGGCATTATCAGACCGTACGGATAGTGGTGATATTTTTTTCCATCAAAAATCTGAGGCTCGTCCATAAGCCTGGCGTCCTTAAATTCCTGAGTGTTTAATGCCTTGTCAACCTGCTGACCGATAAACTCCTCGCCGGACATGCCCTTGCATTTGATGGATTTAGTAAGCTGTGCCTGTATGCTTTTGTTGCCGATTATGTCTAGATTATACGCAAAAATGTTATTACAGGGGATAATAGTATCATCCTTGGATGTAAGAATGTCACCGACTTCCAGGTTGATTGTTATATTTGTATTCTTGATTTTGTTTGAGTAAGAGGAATAATTCAGCTGCTTGATAAAAGCGAGAATTACAGCCACAATAACTGCGGGAATAACTAACGCGGCGCTTGAAAGAGTGTTGTAGTAAGGAATAATAAAACCGTCAGGCAGCATTTTTGGGTTTATAAAATGCTGAATGCCTTCAACAAGCAATTGAACGACCTGGGCCGCCGCGACGGCGCTTCCGATGTATACCAATATACGTTTACCCAATGCTTTTCTGCCGGCCGAAAAGTTTTTCAAATTAATTTTTCTGTTTTTCATACTTTACATCTCCTCAAAACTGTGATATTATATCTATAAAGATTATAGTATTATTACAATAATTTGTCAATCATTTCATCTAAATTATAAAAAATACCTATACCGTGCTGAAAGGATGTTGTCTTATGGATTTAACCGAGAAACAGTTATCCACAAAAAGAGTGTTTGACGGATATGTTGTCAAGCTTTCGGTTGATGATGTTTTGCTCCCGGACGGGTCGGCTTCAAAAAGAGAGGTTATCAGGCACAGCGGAGCTGTTTGTGTTGCTCCGATTACTAAAGACGGCAATATTATTATGGTGCGTCAGTTCAGATATGCGGTAAACAAGGAGCTTCTGGAACTTCCTGCCGGAAGAATAGATCCCAGCGAGCCCCCCGAAACAACAGGCATTAGAGAATTGCGGGAGGAAACGGGATATTCGGTTTCCAAGCTGCATTATATCGGCCGTCTTTATCCGACTCCGGGATACAGCGACGAGGTTATCTGGCTCTATTCATGCGTTGTTTCTCCCGAAGACATGGTTTCCACAGACATGGACGAAGGAGAATTTGTTGAAACTGAAATCCTACCTTTGCAAAAAGCAATTGATATGGTGATGGAAGACGGTATCTTTGATTCCAAAACCCAGATACTGCTATTGAGAATAAACGAAGAGATCAGAAGAGGTAAAATTCAATTATAACGGAGGTGCTGTTTTATGCTTATACCTATTTATCTCAGTCACGCAACCCCGCACAAAAAAGAGCAGGAATATTTAAAGGAGTCTTTGACTAAACTGCTCGAGAAATACGATTTTGACGTTCAGACAATTAAAGCTTCAGATATCAGGACTAACGACAGCATAGGTGCAATAAAGAAAAGAATGAAGACCTGTTACGGTCTTATTGCGCTTGCGTACGGCAGAAGAAGCATTATTTCCTCGATAAACAAGTATAATGCCGATTTGTCCGGAAGCCAGTCAAAAAAGGAAAGCGAGCGCCTGGAAACGACGCCGTATATACAGATTGAATCGTCTATCGCTTCGGCCTACGAGCTTCCTATTCTGATGCTCAAGGAAAACAATTTGATTGAGGAAGGCGTTCTTGAACCGTTTTGTCTCGGGATAAGCGGGCCGAATTTTACGTTTGACAATGAAAAAAGCGGAGGAAGTAAAGAAGCAATAGACAAATATCTGCAATCAAAAGATTTAATGATGGCGCTGAAAGAGTTTAAAAAGGATGTTTCCGAGAACTATAACCTGAAGCACCGTTTCCTGTAATCAATTCGGAATCAAAAAAAGGTTAGAGCACAAAGCTGCGTCTAACCTTTTTATTTTTGCAGACAATTAATGTTTGGATATTATCAGCCTTTTCCGATTTTCACCTCATCATACCGTGCGTCAGCAAGATAGGGCAAAAGGGAGTCGTCAAGCTCCATGCAAAGCAAAAGCGCATAGGCGGTGTCAATAACCCGCCGGGCAGTTTCATCGGTCAGGGATATAAGGCTGGAATTCTCGTCAAACACCCCATGCATAAAAAATGTGCGGAAAAATAAGAGAGCATGCAACATGCGTGCCACGGTGCCCTGCCAAAGATAAAACATGCGTTTTCCAACGGGTTTCCGTCTTTTTTGCGGCCATAAGACAGTAATCCACACCCATGATGCTTTCTCCCTTCAGTTATTTCTAAATTAATATACGAAATGGAAATAATAGCAAAAATAATACGTCCTGTTGATTTATATCTCAACAGGACGTTTTGTATATTGATGGGTATAATCAGCTTACATTCCAATGCTGAGTATCGCAAGAATATAAAATCCGATTACAGATACCGTTGCCAGCCAGTCGAATATGCCTAAAATAAGCACAGCCTTGTCTTTTTTGACCAGGGCTCTGCCGATAAAGAAAAACACAAAACCCAAAAGCGCGGGCGCAACGGTTATGTTAATTATTGTTCTTACAAGCTGCGAGTCATAGGGTGAAAAAAATAACGTAAAAAAGGTTATTGCCGATGCGATTGGAATTATTTCCAGAACTATTGCGACTGTTTTTTTGACCATTTGAATTTCATCCTTTCATTGTAATAGTGCATAATAATTTTATCATTTTTGCCGGGCGGTGTCAATTGATCGGGATTATTAATAAAGCGCAGAGGAAAATTTTTGTTATGACAGACGTCCGGGACTTTACTTTTTGGTTTTCTTAAATAACTTAAAGCACACATATTTATGTAAAATAGCTGATTTTTCACACAAACTATTGATTTTTTTGTGCCATTATGGTAGCATAAAAATAACCTGCAGATGGATTTTCACATAATTAATTCATTGCAGATGAAAAATCAGCTTAACAATTGAGGTGTAACTATGTTTTGTACAAATTGCGGAACAGAATTAAAAGACGATCAGAAGTTTTGCCCCAAATGCGGCACCCGGAGATTAAGTATTCCGGCAGCGGCTGCGGCCAAGGTTCCCGAGGTAGCTGAGGTTCCAAAGGTGGCTGAGGTTCCCGAGGTGGCCGAGGTTCCCAAGGTAGCTGAGGTTCCCAGGGTGGCTGAGGTTCCCGAACCGGTTGAGGTTTCAAAGGCGATGGAGGTTCAGGATGTGCCATCGACTGTTGAAGCTCCGGAAGCTCCCGAGACAGCCGAAGTTAAAGAAGCGGCTGCCGAAGTTGAAATTCAGAATGTCCAACAGCCGGTTGCCGCTCCGGTTATCCCTCAGGCAGGCGTTGTCCCGCCACCTCCCCCTGTATATAACGCTCCGAACGCTATGCCCGCCAAAGCGTCAGGGATTAAACGTCCCAACTTATCCAAATTAAAAGGATTATGGAACAAAAAAACTAAGACGACAGTTATTGCGCTGGCGTCGGCCGCGGCTGCGCTTGCTCTGGTCTTTTTTGTAATTGGACCGCTCGTTAAATCTCTCAAAGGCACAAAGGAGCGCAATGTTGTTTTCTATATTGATGACCAAAAGCTGTACGCTTTAGATGCGGACGACAAAAAGGCGGAGCCTGTTCAGCTGTCAAGCACGCTGTATACTGACGACTATTCTGAAGAAGGTGTCGATGGCATTGCTTTGTTCGGAACCAGATATCTGAAAAGCAGCAATACCGTACTCTTTGTTGACAATATTGACGAGGATTACGGCTACTCTTTAAAATCGCTGAAATTTGACAAAAATGCCGATGAAGCCGAGTCAACAAAAATCGGCAGCGGGATCGAAGGTGGATATATTTTAACCTCAGACGAGAAGCGCGTCTTTTACATGAATAAAGACGGTGAGTTCTATTGCTACGATTTTAAAGAGGGCAAAAGAATTGCAAAGGATGTCGAGGGCTTTACCGTAAATGAAGACGGAAGCTTTATCGCTTATGTTACAGAGGACGATGAGCTTTATTCAGTTAATTCAAAAAGCCTTGAAGCTGACAAGGTTGACGAGGATATAGAGTATTCCGAATCCATCTCTATCTCAATGCTTAATGGCTATGAGGGCGCGCATACCGACCCGGCGTTTACATATTTTGTCGACGATTCGCTTTATGTTCTGCTGAAGGACGGCCAAAAGAAAAAAATAATGGACTACGACTATAACGAATATAATGATCTGTATATCCTCCATGTTGATGAAAAGGGTCGGGTAATTTACACGGTTGAGTATAATGAAATGAAGTCTGACACCATGTATGATTTTATTGACGATGATATGGCGCAATCCGATTCCCAATTTGAGAAGCCGGACAGAAATGACCGCAAATACTGGAAAGACTGGGACTACGATTGGTGGGGAGATCCCATAGTATATGAGTATACCGATGAATATTATGCCCTTTGTTCAGATTATGAAGAAAAGGAAAAACGCGACAGTCTGCGTGAAGAACTGGAATCGTACAGCTTGGGAGGTTTGGGGCGTTATTACTTTGACGGAAACGACGTCAAAAAAATCGGAGATTATTTGGATTTTGACATCGAGGATTTTTACGACGATGCATCAATGTATATACAATTTTATGATGACAATGTGATTTTCATGACAGCTGACCCCGACGGCGATAAAAAAATAAAAATGTCGGATGTTTATGATTTGGATATATCTGTTTATGAGATGTTCTCCAACGTCCGTGAAGAGCTTGAAGAATCCGGCTATAAGTATTATATCTCAAAAGCCGGGGATGTCAGAGAGCTGAAGGTTGATTCTATGCCTGATCGTTTGCAGACAAACAATAAAAACACCTCGCTGTATTTCCTGGAAGACGGGGATTTGTATAAGGTTGATTTTAACGGGGGAGAGTCTGTGACCCCCGAGCCGGTGTACACAGATGTGGCAGACTACTTTTTTAATGACAAGGGCGAACTGATCACAGCAAGAAATCCTGAATACGACGAAGATGAATTTGCGATCTGTGATTTGTATGTAAACGACAAAAAAATTGATTCCGATGTGTGGACAGTGGTGATGCCATCAGAAGCATTATGGCTTGGAGTTAAGCCGCTTTTTGCGGTCTGTTCCTCTGACGGAACATTGTTCTACAGAACCGATTGGGATGAATCTGAGGAAACTGTAACCGTTATGCAGTATGACGGAAAGGATACAAAAAAGCTTGCGAAGGAAGTAACTTATTTCTGTCCGGTAGCAAAGGACAAGCTGCTCTATATAGACAACTACAGCTACAACACCGATGGCACAGAAGGCGGTGATCTCAGATATCTAAACGGCGATCAAACCGAGAGACTCGGTCGGGACGCGTGGATGGTATTTAACAAATACGGTGCCCGGTCTTCAACTTATAGATTGGACTATTTTACTAGTTTATTTTTAGCAGTTTATAGCCCGTGGGCTTAAACCTTGAGACATTGTGCGCGGGAATTAACCTGGCAACCCCCGGAGGCGGCGCTTTTGCGCTGCCTCCGGGGGTTATTTTGACTTTCTATTCTGTATATACAGCTTGACGGAGCGGACGCAAATTTGTGAGTTTTTTCACATTTACAGCATAAACAAGTCGGTTTTTGCAATTGACCTCAAAATACGGCGCACTTGTTTTTCGATATTTTACAATTGAAAAACAAGTGTGAAAAATCCTACAAATTTTTTCATAAATCTATTGAATTTTTCATATTATGTGATATAATTATAATAAACAGTGCCAAAATGTTCTCGTATTGGAATACTTTTAGCACATGTTATGTGCTCGCCTATTGAAAAAACATATGAACTTATTGATTAAAGGAAGAGTGAAGGCATTGGTGATTTTAACTCAAAAAGAAAAAGAGGAGATGTGTGTCTGTCTGGCGAAAAAGCTGCCTGAAATTCGAAGGCTGCTGCATATGTCCCAGAAGGAATTTGGCGCCAGGTGCGGCATCTCGAGCAACCGACTTTCCGCGATTGAAAACGGCCACCATACCATGACATGGTCGCAGCTTTGCGCTGTCGTTTTGATATGCATGGTAAACAGGCAGACAAAAGAATTTTTTTACGCAAACAAGATTTTAAATCCGAGTTTCCTACAGTATTTACAAAGAAAGGATGAAAATATCCCCCCAGAACTGAATATAATGGTTAATCCGGCAATTACCATGAGCTATGAAGAGGTTATAACATTGGATCAAAATCCGATAGAATAAAATTTATATTATATAAAAAAGGAGAAATATCACATGGCATTTTTTGATGAAATCGGCAAGAAAGTCACACAGGCAGGACAAGGAGCTGCACAATCCGCGAAAAACTTTGCCGCGGTAACAAAA
>JAFRVM010000203.1 GCA_017438505.1 Clostridia bacterium
GGGACAAAGCCCAGCCTCTCATACAAATGCCGCGCGCCTGTATTGCTCTCCACCACGGCGTTAAACTGCATGATCTTAAATCCAAGCTCTTTTGCCTTTTTTAGGCTGTCGCAAACCAGCATTTCGCCTATATGCTCATCGCGGCGCGGCGACATCACGGCATAGCTCGCATTGGCTATGTGTCCGCACCTGCCCACGTTATTCGGATGAAGAATATACAATCCCACCACCGTGCCGTCATGGTCGGCAACACCGCAATAGCTTTGCTGCGCGAAAAATTCCCCGCCGCTTTTTTCATCGAGAAAATCAAGCTGCGGAAAGGCAATGCCGTCGCTTACTACCTCGTTCCAAATTTGGGTCATAGCCGGAATATCGTTTTCGGTGTATTTTCTTATCAGCATTTTACTACCCCTTAAATTACCTGCATCTGTTTGAGTTTTTCAAACACAGCCGAAGCAAGCCTTTGGTGACCGGTTGCGTTCAAATGTTCCTCGTCGGAGTGGTCGGCGCGGGAATAATCCGACGCCGCCATAAACTGAGCGCCGTGTTTTTTTGATAGTTTTCGGTATTCCTCTTTAAGCCCGCGGCAGACCTCGACCGAATTTTTATCAAATTCGGGGTCCTTTTCGGGTTTCCAGACCTCCTCGCCGAGAAGCAAGGGGGATATAAGCAGAATTTTTTCGGGCGGCAGCAGTTTTTCGAGCCGGTCGAGGCACTGCTCCATGCCTTTAGCTATATCTTCGGCGGTGTTTTTAAACGCGCTTTTGCAGTCGTTTGTGCCCAGCATAATAATCGCGGCGTCCAAAACTGGACATTTTTGACCCATTTGCATAAGCGCCTCAAGGCCGTTTCGTCCAGGGAACAGCGGGTCGTCAAAAACGGTCGTTCTGCCGCACAGACCCTCTTCGATTATGGCGGCGTTTTGGCATTTGCCCGCAAGCACGCCCGTCCAGCGCACATCGGCGGGATATCTTTCGGGCGGTCTGCTTGCGGGTATCATTCCCCATGTGTTCGAATCGCCGAAGGCGAGAATTTGCTTCATTTTTATTCTCCTTTTGCGTAATCTTCCTTAATTTTCCACATCTTTTGTCTGATTATATCACATCGAAATTTTAAAAACAACAAAAAAAGCGGCGTAAAAGAGCCTTTACACCGTGATAAATACTTTTTACTCATATATGATGATGTCGGCGCAGCGCGCCTAATGATGTTTCTTCGCTGATGCTCCGAAATGATGTTGCTCACTTTGTTCGCAATGATGCGTTGTTTGCCCATAATGTCCGGCAGGACACATCATTAGCGAGGCGGCATCATTGCCACAGGCAGCATCATTTGCCAGCAGGGGCAAACATCATACAAAAAAATCCCTTTGTCATTTGACAAAAGGGATTTTTTTGCTGGTGACCCGGACGGGAATCGAACCCGTATTACCGCCGTGAAAGGGCGGTGTCTTAACCGTTTGACCACCGGGCCGTTTTGAAACGGCTGAAAATTCAGTCGTTTCTGTGGTAGCGGTAATTGGACTTGAACCAACGACACTTCGGGTATGAACCGAATGCTCTAGCCAACTGAGCTATGCCGCCATAGCCAGATTATTATACTATACATATCTGTGTTTGTCAACAATTTTTTTAATCTTTTTGCCTCTGTGCGCTTATTTATTGACTAATTTTATCATATTTGCTATACTTTTTGTGCAAAATAAATTTCGGGAAGTGCCGCTATGAACCAGACCGCCGTAAAACCCACCTCCAAAGCGAATTTTACCGGCATAGATATCGGAAAATTTTTAATGGCGATAATTATAATTATCCCCCACGCCTACCCGGCGCTCGACAGGGACGCTTTATGGAACACCGTTTTTTCGGTCACCGTGCCGTTTTTCTTTTTTGCCACCGGTTTTTTGCTTTATAAAAAGATTTTTCTGCCCGACCGCATAAATTTTGACGTTATTAAAGGCTCAATGACCAAAATGCTGCGGCTGTATATCTTTTGGAGCGCCGTTTATTTTCCGCTTGCGGTTTATGATTTTGTGAGAAATAATTACAGCTTTAAAAAGGCGGTTTTTTCATATCTGCGCAACTTTTTGTTTATTGGCAAAAACTACAATTCGTGGCAGCTTTGGTATCTGCTGTCGTCGGTTTTGGCGTTCGCGGTGGTTTTCTTTTTGCTCAAAAAAGGCCTGAAGCTAGAGACAATCTGCGTAATTTCGGGTTTTGCGTATGTGCTTTCGATGCTTTTGCTCCACTGGGTGCTGCGTCCCGACACCCTTCACGGCTGGTTTAAAAAGGCAATTGATATTTACGGGCTGTTTTTCGGAGACAGCAAGATTTTCTGCGGATTTACATATACCGCGCTTGGGCTGCTTTTCGGAAAATACTACCTCGACCGCAGCAAAATCAATCTTTGGATCTACATTCCCATGCTTATTGTGGGCGCGTTTTGTCGCTATTATTTCTTTTCGCCCTTCAATTTTTTGTGCTCGGTTGTGCTTGCTGTGCCGTTTTTCCTGATTTTTTTGAAAATAAATCCCAAACCGGGTAAAATTTTTCTCTATTTTCGGCGTGCAAGCGCGGTAATTTATTTTACCCACCTGATTTTTATTTCGATTTATACTATTATTTTGAGGCGAAACCCGGAAGCGCTCGGCTGGGGAGCCTTTGCCTTTGCCCTTGTCTGCTGCCTTATTTTGACATATATTGTTATGAATCTTGAAACAAACCCCAAATTTGCCTGGCTGAAAAAAATATTCTAGGCGGGCATAGCCCGCTTCCCATGTGTTGCATCACGGAACCATGCGTACATAAAATTGACAGATTGACATTTACCAAATTTTTATCGACAATCCCTCCACCGCTGGTGCGGTCCCCCTCCCTTTAGGGCAAGGAAGGCCCGGGCATTGCCCGGCTTTGATGCTTTGGCATCAATTAACTATAAATTAAACACCAAACAATAATTATGCGATAATTTTATTCCCTAAAATACGCACAACAGAACAAACCAAAACGGTCAGCACTCGATGCTGACCGTTTTTCTCTGTACGATTAAGATTTATTATAACCGCCGAAAGTTCCGTGATGCCAAAGCATGTCCCCGCCGACAGGCGGCGTTAGCAGCTGGTGGAGTAGTTGGGGGCTTCCTTGGTGATGGAGATATCGTGGGGGTGACTTTCGATAAGTCCCGCGCCGGTAATCTTGATAAACTGAGCGTCGGAGTGCAGGGTCTCGATATCGGGACATCCGCAATAGCCCATGCCGGAGCGCAGACCGCCCATCATCTGGAAGATGGTATCCGAAAGGGGTCCCTTGTAAGGCACACGACCCTCAACGCCTTCGGGAACGAGCTTGCGGTTGTTGGTCTGGAAATAGTGGTCGGTGCTGCCCTTGCCCATAGCGGCAAGAGAGCCCATTCCGCGGTAAACCTTGAACTGTCTGCCCTGATAGATTTCGGTCTCGCCGGGGGATTCCTCGCATCCGGCAACCATAGAGCCTACCATAACGACGTTCGCGCCGGCTGCGAGAGCCTTTACGATATCGCCCGAATACTTGATACCGCCGTCGGCGATAACAGGGATTCCGTAGGCCGAAGCTACGCATGCAGCGTCATAAACGGCGGAGATCTGGGGTACGCCGATACCGGCAACAACACGGATGGTGCAGATAGAGCCGGGGCCCATACCTACCTTTATAGCGTCGGCGCCGGCCTCAATAAGCTCGCGCGCACCGCTTGCGGTGGCGATATTACCAGCGATAACCGGGATATTCGGGAACTTTGCTTTAACCTTTTTAACGGCGTTGATAACACCTATGTGCTGACCGTGCGCGCTGTCGAGGGCAAGCACATCAACATTTGCGCGGACAAGCTCCTCGGCACGCTCAAGCACGTCGGGAGTGTTGCCGATGGCCGCGCCGCAGAGAAGTCTGCCGCAGTTGTCTCTTGCGGAATGGGGATACTGAACGGCTTTTTCAATATCCTTTATGGTGATAAGGCCCTTAAGATAGCCGTTTTCATCAACAATGGGGAGTTTTTCAATACGGTGCAGGCGTAAAATTTCCTGAGCCTGCTCAAGTGTTGTGCCTACGGGTGCGGTGACAAGATTTTCCTTTGTCATTGCGCTCTCTATGGGCTGGGAGAAATCGTGCTCGTTCATAAAGCGAAGGTCACGGTTGGTGATAATGCCGACAAGCTTGCCGTCACAGCAAATGGGAACGCCGCTTATGCGGTATTTGTTCATAAGGTCGTCGGCGTCCTTGACGGTGTGCTGGGGAGAGAGGAAGAAGGGATTGACAATAACGCCGTTTTCCGAGCGCTTTACCCTGTCAACCATATCGGCCTGCTCGGCAATTGACATGTTTTTATGAATGATTCCGATACCGCCTTCACGGGCAATGGCAATAGCCATGCGGGTCTCGGTAACGGTATCCATAGCCGCCGTCATAATGGGCGTGTTGAGCTTGATTGTCTTTGTCAGCATAGTGCTGATGTTTATGTTCTTTGGTTCTATCTCGGAGTGCGCGGGAATAAGCAGTACGTCGTCAAAAGTAAGACCCTCTTTGACGAACTTTTCGTTCCAGTTAGTGTTTAGCACCTTGACCAACCTCCCATAAAAATTGTATTAACCAATTATACCACCCGGGTTATACATTTTGCAAGATAAAAAATGAATATTTTTGTTTTTGCGACAGCTTTGTGGGTCTTTGCCGAGGTATGCTGTTGAAAGTTAAAAAAAACCGTGGTATAATTACATTGGAGACCAATGCGAAAAGGAGGTTTTTTATTTATGAAGCTGACATTTTTAGGCGCTGACCACGAGGTAACGGGCAGCTGCACATTAATAGAAAACTGCGGGCATTATATGCTTGTGGACTACGGCATGGAACAGGGCATAAATATCTTTGAGAATATGCCTCTGCCGGTCAGTCCCGCCGATATCGACTGCGTTCTGCTCACCCACGCGCACATCGACCATTCGGGCAATCTGCCACTGCTTTACAAAAACGGATTTAAGGGTACGGTTTACGCTACCGAGGCAACCTGCAACCTGTGTGAGATAATGCTGCTCGATACCGCGCACATTCAGGAGCAGGAGGCGCAGTGGAAGTCAAGAAAATCCAAGCGCGCAGGCGGCAAGGAGGTCGAGCCGGTATTTGACGTAAACGACGCGCAGGGCGTGCTGCAAAAGTTTCGCGCCTGCCCCTATGATACGTTTATCCAGATAAACGAGGGCGTATCTGTGCGCTTTACCGATATCGGACACCTTTTAGGCTCAGCGAGCATTGAGATTGACCTGACCGAAAACGGCGTAACCAAGCGGGTGGTTTTCAGCGGCGATGTGGGCAACACAAATCAGCCCATAATTAAAGACCCCCAGCAGGTACACTGTGCCGACTGTCTTATTATAGAATCGACCTACGGCAACCGCTATCACGGCGAGCGCCCCGATTATGTGGGCTCTCTTGCCGAGATTATTCAGCGCACCTTTGACCGCGGAGGAAACGTGGTCGTTCCCGCCTTTGCCGTCGGCAGAACGCAGGAAATGCTCTACTTTTTGAGAATTATTCAAAAAGAGGGGCGTATAAAGGGACACGATAATTTCAAAATTTATGTTGACAGCCCCCTTGCAAACGAGGCTACCGACATCTTTTTGCAGTGCGACGATAAGGAATATTTTGACGACGAGACAAGAGCGCTCATCGACGCGGGTATAAATCCTCTCTACTCCCCCGGTCTGCGGGTTTCAATTACCGATGCGGAATCCAAAATGATAAACTCCGATCCCGACCCCAAGGTTATCATCTCGGCCAGCGGAATGTGCGACGCGGGCAGAATTCGCCATCATTTAAAGCACAATCTGTGGCGCGAGGAGTGTACCGTGCTGTTTGTCGGCTATCAGGCTGTCGGAACGCTGGGCAGAATACTTGTTGACGGCGCAAGTGAGGTCAAAATTTTCGGTGAAAGAATTGCCGTAAACGCCGAGATAGAATTTTTAGACGGCATAAGCGGTCACGCCGACAAGCAGGGACTGCTCGACTGGATTGACGGCTTTGACCAAAAGCCGGGCAAGGTGTTTGTAAACCACGGCGAGGACACCGTGTGCATGGAGTTTACAAGCTGTCTTATTGAGGAAAAGGGCATCGACGCCTTTGCCCCTTACAGCGGCACGCGGTATAACGTGCTGACCGGCGAGATCGAGTTTGCCCCCGAGGGAATAAAGGTAATCAATAAGGACGGCAAAAAGGCTTCCCGCTCCCGGGAGGTATTTAACAGATTGCTTGTCGCCGCTCAGCGGCTTCTTGAGGTCGCAAAGAGCTACGAGGGCGCGCCCAATAAGGATATCGCCCGCTTCGCCGACCAGATAAATTCACTCTGCGATAAATGGCGGTAGCGGGGAGCCCCCGCGGGCAGGCAGTGCCCGCTTTTGGCGCTTTGGCATCACAAAACTTTTGGCGGCTGTCAATGCCTCCCTTGCCTAAAGGGAGGTGGCAACGCCCTAAGGCGTTGACGGAGGGATATAAAAATCCCCAAAAAAGAACAAACAAGAATTGTGAACAAAAATCCCTCCACCGCTGACGCGGGCGGGCAGTGCCCGCTTTTAATGCTCTGGCGTTACGGGACTTTTTAAAAAAAGTAACCAACATTCATAAGTATAGTTTTGTCCCCGAAGATAGCAAACGGGTCAAGGGCAGAGCCCTTGTCGCTGGCGAAAGGGGGTTAGGGGGGAAACTATTCGAAACGGTTCCCCCCGACGTCCTTTGTTTACTTTCCCACGTGGGAAAGTAAATGCCTCTGCGGCATGAGCAGGCAATAAATCTCTAATTTTTCCACCTTACCCAACGGCTTCGCCGCCACCTTCCCCTCAAGGGGAAGGCAAAGGTAACCTCAAATTTGATAAAAAAGCGGGTGAATTTATGTACGCCGAGTATACAAGCTATCTCTGGGACATATTAAAGCTCCGATGGCTGCTTTTATTAGGCTTTTTTGCATTTGTAGCCATAGCGTATGCCATTAAAGCCCATTTTGATAAGGATTCAAAACAAGAACTGGTAAAAGCCGGATTGATAGCGTGTTCTCTTATTTGTGCCTTTGAAATTTACTGGTCAGCTGAAATAATAGCGGATATTAAACAGCAGGCATTTATTACCGAACACGTCAAGTATGGTCACTATAACGATAGTTTTCGTGTGCTGCACAAAGAGTATGTTTATATTGAAAATGACAGCGGCAAGTCAAAAACACTTATTGAAGCACCCCCCGATTGCCCGTATGGTGATTATGAAGGTTTGGTAACCTACGCCAAACACAGCAAAATTTTTCTTGATTTTGTCCCCGATTAATCCAAGCCTCCCTTTAGGGCAAGGGAGGCTAAAGGGTAATTTCTTTAACTATGGAACGAAAACATAACAAAAATTTAACTCCGTACGCAAAGGAACTGCGTAAAAACATGACAAAAGAAGAAAAACACTTATGGTATGATTTTTTACGCTCTTATCCTGTCAGGTTTCTTCGTCAAAAGGTAATTGACGGATATATTGTGGATTTCTACTGTCATGCCGCCAGATTGATAATAGAGCTTGACGGCTCGCAGCATTTTGAGGAAAAAGGACTTAGAAACGATAAAATTCGTACGGAAAAATTGGAAAATAGAAATCTAACGGTTATTCGTATCCCAAATAATCTGATAAATACTGATTTTTCTTCGGTTTGCGAATATATTGACACTGTGGTTGGCAGATTGCTCAGATGACGTTAAATTTTGCCTCCCTTGCCTAAAGGGGCGGGCAGTGCCCGCTTTTGGCGCTTTGGCATCACAAAACTTTTGGCGGCTGTCAATGCCTCCCTTGCCTAAAGGGAGGTGGCAACGCCCTAAGGCGTTGCCGGAGGGATATAAAAATCCCCCCAAAAAGAACAAACATTAATTGTGAATAAAAATCCCTCCACCGCTGACGCGGGCGGGCAGTGCCCGCTTTTAATGCTCTGGCGTTACAAAACTTTCGGCGACTAAAAGGCTGCCCCTCGGTGGAAAAGCAATTACAGTAAAGGAACGATATATTATGGCTCATTCAAACATTCACATAAAAGGTGCGCGGGTGCACAATTTAAAAAACATCAGTCTCAATATCCCGCGCGACAAACTGGTGGTTTTTACCGGACTTTCCGGCTCGGGCAAATCCTCGCTGGCCTTTGATACAATTTACGCCGAGGGTCAGCGCAGGTATGTGGAATCGCTCTCCTCCTACGCCCGCCAGTTTTTGGGTCAGATGGACAAGCCCGACGTCGACAGCATCGATGGCCTTTCCCCCGCCATTTCCATCGACCAGAAAACCACCTCAAAAAACCCCCGTTCCACCGTAGGAACGGTCACCGAGATTTACGACTATCTGCGTCTGCTGTATGCCCGCATAGGCGTTCCCCACTGCCCGGTGTGCGGCAGAGAGATTAAGCAGCAAACCATCGACCAGATGGCCGACAAGGTGCTTGCCCTGCCCGAGGGTACAAAAATTATGGTGCTCGCCCCGGTCATAAGAGGTAAAAAGGGCGAACACCTAAAGGAATTTGAATCGGCGCGCAAAAGCGGCTTTGTGCGCGTTCGCGCAGACGGCAACATATACGATTTATCGGAAGAAATCAAGCTTGAAAAAAACAAAAAGCACAACATAGAAATTATCGTTGACCGACTTGTAATAAAAGAGGATCTGCGCCCGAGACTTACCGATTCGCTCGAGACCGCCGCCGCTCTTACCGGCGGCACGGTCATAATAAGCATTACCGACGGCGAGGATATGCTCTTTTCGCAGAGCTTTTCCTGCCCCGAGCACGACGTCTCCATTGACGAGCTCGCCCCGAGAATGTTCTCCTTCAATAACCCCTTCGGAGCGTGCCCCAAGTGCACGGGTCTGGGCGTTTTTATGCTTGTTGACCCCAAAAAAATCATTCCCGACCCCACAAAATCACTGCGGCAGGGAGTATTCAAGCTCTCCGGCTGGCAGAACTGCGAGCCGGGAACGATTGCCGATATGTATTTTTCCGCCCTTGCCAGGCACTACGGATTCTCGCTTGAGACCCCGTTTTGCGAGCTGCCCGAAAAGATACAAAACGTACTTATGTACGGCTCAAACGGCGAGAGGATAGAGCTTGAGCGCGAGAGCAACTTCGGTTACAGCAAATATATGGCCGCCTTTGAGGGGGTTATCAACAGCGCCGAGCGCAGGTATCGGGAATCTTCGAGCTCCTGGGCAAAGGAAGAAATTGAATCGCTTATGAGCGAGATACCCTGCGACAGCTGCCACGGCGAAAGACTGCGAAAAGAAGCCCTTGCAGTTACCGTCTGCGGCATAAATATAAGCGATTTTTGCAAGCATTCCATTACAGAATGTATAAACATTATTGATAATTACGATTTGACCCCCCAGCAGCACCTCATCGGCGACAGAGTTATAAAGGAGATCCGCTCCCGTCTGTGCTTTTTGCAGAGTGTGGGACTTGAATACCTGACCCTGTGGCGCGGCTCCTCCACCCTTTCGGGCGGCGAAAGTCAGCGTATACGTCTTGCCACCCAGATAGGCTCCTCCCTTATGGGGGTGGTGTATATCCTCGATGAGCCGAGCATAGGTCTGCACCAGAGGGACAACGACAAGCTGATTGAAACCCTCAAGCACCTGCGCGACGTGGGCAACACCCTTATTGTTGTCGAGCACGACGAGGAGACCATACGCAGCGCCGATTACATTGTGGACGTAGGACCCGGCGCGGGAGTGCACGGCGGCGAGATAGTCTGCGCCGGCACCTTGCAGGATATTATCGACTGTCCCGATTCGATAACAGGTCAGTATCTGAGCGGACAAAAATGCGTTCCCGTGCCCGAAAAACGCAGAAAAGGCAACGGAAAATTTTTAGAAGTCAAAGGCGCGCGCGAGCATAACCTTAATAATATAGATGTAAAGATCCCGCTGGGCACATTTACCTGCGTGACGGGAGTTTCCGGCTCGGGCAAATCCTCGCTAGTCAACGAGATAATAAACAAAAGGCTCTCGCACGAGCTCAACCGCACCCACACCCCGTGGGGCGAGCATGATGAGATTCTGGGCATAGAGCATCTTGACAAGGTAATAAACATCGACCAGTCCCCCATCGGCAGAACTCCGCGCTCCAATCCCGCCACCTATACCGGCGTTTTTACCGATATCAGGCAGCTTTTCGCCCAGACAAGAGAGGCGAAAATCCGCGGTTATTCCTCGGGCAGATTTTCCTTTAACGTCAAGGGCGGACGGTGCGAAGCCTGTCAGGGCGACGGCATAATAAAGATAGAAATGCACTTTTTGCCCGATATCTATGTCCCCTGCGAGGTGTGCAAGGGCAAGAGGTATAACCGCGAGACACTTGAAATAAAGTATAAGGGCAAGAGCATTCACGATATTTTGGAGATGACCATTGACGAGGGCTGCGAGTTTTTTGAAAATCAGCCCAAAATCAGCCGAAAACTGAGTACTCTGCGCGAGGTAGGACTGGGATATGTAAAGATAGGTCAGCCTGCCACCACCCTTTCGGGCGGCGAGGCGCAGAGGGTAAAGCTTGCCACCGAGCTTTCGCGCAGACCTACCGGCAGGACCATTTATATCCTCGACGAGCCGACAACAGGTCTGCACACCGCCGACGTTCACAGGCTTGTGGAGGTTTTGCAGAGGCTTGTGGATACCGGCAATACCATAATCGTTATCGAGCATAACCTTGATGTAATAAAAACCGCCGATTATATCATCGACCTCGGACCCGAGGGCGGCAATAAGGGCGGAAACGTGGTCGCCTGCGGCACTCCCGAACAGGTGGCAAAGGAAAAAGGCTCCTACACGGGTCAATACCTCAAAAAATTATTAAAATAAGGTGATAAATGATGAAAAAGTATGTAGTTGTCCTTATGGACGGCATGGCCGATTACCCTGTGGAGGCTCTCGGCGGAAAAACCCCCATGATGGTGGCAAATAAGCCCAATCTTGATTTTTTTGCCGCTAACGGCGAGGTAGGTCTTGTGCGCACGGTGGCAAAGGGTCTCACCCCCGGCAGCGACGTCGCGAACCTCTCGGTAATGGGCTACGACCCCGCTGTTTATTACACAGGGCGTTCTCCCCTTGAGGCGGTAAGCATGGGCATCGACCTTGCGCCCGAGGACGTGGCTCTGCGCTGCAACCTTGTCACCCTCTCCGATGAGGAAGATTACAGCCAAAAAACCATGATAGATTACTGTGCCGGCGACATAAAAACCGAGGAATCCACGCCGATTATCGAGGATATCCAGAAGACGCTGGGAAGCGATGAATTTCACTTTTATCCGGGAATCCAGTACCGCCACTGCCTTGTTTGGAAAAACGGCAGGGTGGATATCGGCAAGCTGACTCCCCCGCACGATATTCCGGGTAAGGTTATAGGCGAGTGGCTGACCGAAAATCCCGAAGCGCAGTGCCTGCGCGCTCTGATGGAAAAGAGTCCCGCCATACTTAACAGTCACCCCGTTAATTTAAAGAGAATAGCCGAGGGCAAGCGCCCCGCAAACTCAATATGGCTGTGGGGTCAGGGCACAAAGCCCCGCCTTGACAGTTTTGAGAGCAAATTCGGCAAAAAGGGCACGGTCGTTTCGGCTGTCGACCTTATAAAAGGTATAGGCAAATGCGCGGGCATGGAGGTTGTTGAGCTGGAGGGCGCGACAGGCTACATCGACACCTGCTTTGAGGATAAAACCGCCGCTGCGGTTTCCGCTCTTAAAAACGGCAGCGATTTTGCATACATTCACTTTGAGGCTCCCGACGAGTGCGGTCACAGAGGAGAGGTCGAAAATAAAATCAAGTCTATCGAGCTTATCGATTCGCTTGTACTCGGAAAACTGCGCGAGGAACTGGAACAGTTTGACGATTATTCCATTATGATCCTGCCCGACCACCCCACCCCCCTATCGGTACGCACACATGTGAGCGACCCCGTGCCCTACGTCATATATACAAAAAGCAAGGAACAGCCGAGCGGCGTTGAAAGCGTGGACGAGCAAAGCGCAAAAGAGACAGGCAATTTTGTCGAAATAGGTCACACTTTGATTGAAAAGTTCCTCGCCGATTAAGATATGCTTACAATAGAAAAATGCACTCTCTGCCCCCGAAAATGCGGAGTAAGACGTACCGAAACAGAGGGCGGCGGTTTTTGCGGCATGGGCACTGCGCCGGTTGTTGCCCGGGCGGCTCTGCACTACTGGGAAGAACCGGTTATCAGCGGCAGCGCGGGCAGCGGAACGGTGTTTTTTTCCGGCTGCAATCTCGGCTGTAAATTCTGTCAGAACCGCAAAATATCGGCGCAGCGCTATGGAAAACAGATATCCGTCCGGCGGCTCGCCGAAATTTTCAAAGAGCTCGAATTGCAGGGTGCACACAACATTAATCTTGTGACCCCCACCCACTTTATCCCTGCGATAATCGAAGCCTTTAAAATTTACCGCCCGCGCATCCCCGTGGTCTATAACTGCGGCGGGTACGAGAGCGAGCAGGCAATCCGCGCTGTAGCCCCATACGTTGACGTTTGGCTGCCCGATTTTAAGTACAGCGACAACGCACTTGCCGCCGAGCTTTCGGGCGTGGGCGATTATGCGGAGACAGCAAAAAAGGCGGTAAAGCTTATGGCTCAGCTTGCCGGCGAGCCGGTAATAGATAACGGGCTTATAAAAAAAGGCGTTATCGTGCGCCATCTCGTGCTGCCCGGGCACACAAAAAACAGCATAGGAGTGCTGGGTATCCTCGACCAGCTTTTCCCCGGGCGAAATGTGCTTTTAAGCCTTATGAGCCAGTTTACCCCCGAGCACTCGGTGGCGGGTCACCCCGAGCTTGACCGCCGAATAACCCGCCGCGAGTACGCGCAGGTGTTCGACGCCCTCTCGGCGCTCGACTTTGACGGCTTTGCGCAGGAGGTGTCCTCGGCTAAGGAGGAGTATATCCCGCCGTTTGATAATCAGGGAGTTTGAGCGGGGCGGGGAGCCCCCGCGGGCATGGCGGACAACGTCCGCTTTTGATGTGTTGCATCACGGTACTTTTTGCGCATAAAAAAGGCTCCCTTGCCTAAAGGGAGCTGGTCAGGTTACAATATGAAGTGCAACACCTGAAAAAAAGAGAAGACAACATAGGGAACATCGTGTAAAATGTAAGTGACCAAACAAACACTTACAGGAGGTTCGCCTATGTCGTCCTACAAACATTTTAC
>JAFRVM010000204.1 GCA_017438505.1 Clostridia bacterium
ATCCCCGGCGGCTTTAAAATGAAGGACGGACACTTTGAAAATATTTGTCTGTACTATTATGCCCTTTAATCCGGGGCGGGTTAGCCCGCTTTTAATGGCGGGGAGCCCCCGCTGGCATGCTTTGGCATTACGGAACTTTTTATTGTTATAATAAATCTAATTAAAACAGAGAGCCATACAAGGCTTCCCCTCGGGGGGCGGGGAGCCCCCGCCGGCATGCCTTGGCATCACGGTACTTTTGGCGTTCTAAAAGGCTTCCCCTCGGGGGGAAGCTGTCACCGCAGGTGACTGATGAGGGGATAGCGATACCACTAAGATTTCCCCCTCATCCGTCGGCTTCGCCGCCACCTTCCCCCGTCTGGGGGAAGGCTTTTTTTTAATAGTCGAATTTTTTATTTTCAGCACCTTTCGCACAAACCAAAACGGACGTGCTGCTGCACGCCCGTTTTTCTTGCGTGATATTAAAATTTATTACTTTCGCAAAAAGTTATTTAATGCAACACATCAAAAGCGGACGTTGTCCGCCCCGCGGTGGCTCCCCGCTAGTCGACGAAACCGGATTCGACCAGCTCAACAAGGGCGTCAACAGCCTCTTTTTCATCGCTGCCGTCTGCGCTGATTTTGATGGTAGTGCCGCCGATTATGCCAAGGGACAGCACGCCCAGAAGAGATTTTGCGTTAACGCGGCGTTCTTCCTTTTCAACCCAAATGGTGGAACGGAATTCATTAGCCTTCTGAATAAAGAATGTCGCGGGACGAGCGTGTAAGCCAACCTGATTCTGTACTGTTACTTCTTTGTCGTACATATTATTGATCCCTCTCAAATTAGAATAAATAAATATAATATATGTAAAACCTTGCGGCTCAATTACATATCCATATTATACCACAAACCCGCCGTACGTCAATCATTACTAAAAATTTTAGTTAAAGTTTGTTAGGTTTGTACTAATATTAATTAACCATTTGACAGCGAAATTGTATATATTCACTGGCATTTTTGGCTTTTTTTACCTACCAAATCAGGTCGTAATCGCTCTGTTTCCTCGCGCGCTTTTTCCCTTTGCCACTTTTCCACCTGACTGTGATTTCCCGACAGCAAAACATCGGGCACCTTTTTGCCTCTCCACACGGCAGGACGGGTATACTGGGGGTGTTCGAGCAGTCCCGAAAAATGACTTTCCTGCTCAAAGCTCTGCTCTGCCGCGAGCACTCCGGGCAGCATACGGGCAACGGCGTCGGCAATCATAAGGGCGGGAAGCTCGCCGCCGGTCAGCACAAAATCGCCCGCCGATATCTCCTCGTCGGCAATTTCGTCAATAACCCTCTGGTCTATTCCCTCGTAATGACCGCAGAGGATGCAAAGATTTTCGTACTGCAAAAGCTCTTTTGCCTTCTGCTGGTCAAAGACCGCACCCTTGGGGGACATAACTATAAGATGCGGACGGCTGCCGGCATTTGCGCACACCGCTTCAAAGCACTTTGCTATAGGCTCTGCCCGCATTATCATGCCCTGACCGCCGCCGAAAGGGTAATCGTCAACGCGGCGGTGCTTATCGTCGGCATAGTCCCTTATATTGTGACAGTTAATCTCAACAAGATTTTCCCTGCGGGCTCTGCCTATAATGCTCTCGCCGAGAACAGATTCGCACATGACCGGAAAAAGGGTAAGTATATCAATCCTCATCCTCAAAGGTTCCCTCCAAAGGACGTATCTTCATAATACCTTTTGTAATATTTGTCTCGATTACTACCGAAGGTACAGCGGCAATAAGGGTTTCCTTGCCGTTTTGTCCCTTTATGTGGTAAACGTCGTTGGCTCCTGTCTCGGAGACATCCGAAAGAGTGCCGTAAACCTTGCCGCTGTCGGCATTGGTAACCTCGAGCCCAATCAGATCCTGAACAAAATAGCTGCCCTCTGGGAGCCTGACGTCCTTGCGGTTTATGTAAAGAATCTTCTCGCGAAGCTGGTCGGCCTGCTCTATTGTGTCAACGCCCTTTACCTTGATTATGACGATATTTTTATGGGGACGGGAGCTGACTATTTTAAGCGGTTTTTCTCCCTCGTCGAGATAAAGAGTTTTAAATTCGCACAAAAACTCGGCGGAATCACACCACGGCTGAACCCTCATTTCGCCCTTTATGCCGTGAGTTCCGACTATTTTTCCCGTTTCAAGAAACTGTTTCATAAATTTTCTCCGAAAATTATTTAAGTCCTACCGGCAGAACAAGGAATACAAAACCTTCACCCTCGGCTGGCAGAATTTTCATCGGGGCATAGCTGCCGCTCAGGATTATTCTGATATAATCGGTCTCTACAGCCTTTAGGGTTTCGAGCAGGTAACGGTCGTTAAAGCCGATTTCGATGTTCTCGCCGCTCATATTTACCTCGATCTCGTTATAACTCTTACCGAGAATGGTAAGGCAGTTTATTTTTATAACCCCGTCCTCAAAATTAAACCTTACCGGGCTTTTTACCCTTTCGGAAATAATGAGCGAGGCGCGCTCAACGCACTGCATAAGGCTACGGGTAGGCAGATATACCTCGGTTTTACCCTCTTTTGGAATTGTGGAGGCGTAGTCGATAAACTGACCGTCAAGCAGGCGTGAATAGATATTGTAGCCGCCTATGCTAAAGATTATCTGGCGCTTGCCTATGCTTATTTTTATCATTTCCTCGCCGTCGCCGAGCAGCTTTAAAAGCACGTTCATGGTCTTGCCGGGCACAACAAATGAGAGGTTTTCGTCGCTCTCGATATTTTCGGTGCGTACCGCCAGACATACTCCGTTGATGGCCGCAAGATTTATTTTACCGTCGGCTATATCGAACTTTATACCGGTGTGAACAGGGCGGGTCTCGTCGGTGGATACCGCAAAAATTGTCTGGCGAATCATTGATTTTATTACGCTTTCGCCGATACTTACGCTCTTTTCCGAAATAACCGAGGGAAGCTCGGGGTATTCGTCGGCGGAAATGGCGATAATATCAAAAACTGCCGCGCCGGAAACAATGCTGACCGCCAGCTTGTCGTCTACCGAGATTTTAACGCTTGTCTCGGGCAGTTTTCTTATAATCTCACCAAAAAGGCGGGCGCTAAAGACCGCTCTGCCTTCTTCCGCAACATTTGCGTCAATTACGGTGGTAATTCCCAGCTCGAGGTTGTAGCCCGAAAGGCGCACGCCGCCTTCGGCCGTCTCAATTAAAATTCCCTCAAGAGCGGCCACGTTGGATTTTGCCATAATAGCGTGAGACACGCTAAGTATTGCTTCGGACAGCGCCGATACATCGCAGGTAAAAATCATTTTTACTTACCCCCAAATGCGAAAATCAAAATTTCGCTCAAAAAATTTCTCAATCTTAAAGTTTTAAACAAAAGGCGATATAAATCACCGCAAAAATTCATTTTCGAATTTTTGTAAAAATAACAAAAGGATATCTTTTATTTTTTTGATGGTGTAGTTGTGGGTGTGGATTTGTTGAAAGGGCGTTTTTTTCCGCTCTGCGTCAGGGTTTTTTTATCAACACCATGCTGTGGGGAAATTGTGGTAAAGTTTAAATGTTTAAAACGCTCAAAAAGTTTTAAACCAATTTTTTAAACATTCCACGTTGAATGTTTAAAAAATTGTTGAGAAAAAAATTACTTTAAACAGTTTCAACACAAGAGCAGTGTTGAAAAAATGTTTAGTTTTTATCGCGGATATTTTTGATTATATCATCTACGATAGCCTTATAAGAGGCGTTCTTTTTCATATTTTTCTCGGTTTGGGCAAGGGCGTATACTATTGTTGAGTGGTCGCGGCCGCCGAACTCCTTGCCGATAAGGGCAAGCGACATGGGGGTGATCTCTCTTATGATATACATAGCTGTCTGACGGGCAGCCGAAACCTGCGCCGAGCGCTTGGTGGACTTTATATCGTCGGAGGATACCTCAAATGTGCGGGCGACCTCAGATATTATTCTGTCAACCGTTATAGGGGTGGGCTGGCTGTCGGAGAAGATATCCCTTATGGCGTTCTGAGCCGAGGCCATGGAGGGCTTTTCCTGATTTAAAAGATAGTAGGCGTTCATCTTTTTTACCGTGCTCTCTAAAAGGCGCACGTTTGTCTTTATTCTGGAAGCAATAAAGTTGCATACGTCGTCGCTTATCTCAAGATTGTAGGATTCCGCCTTGCGCTTGATAATTGCTATTCTTGTCTCTATATCGGGCGACTGGATATCGGCCAAAAGACCCCATTCAAAACGTGTGCGCAGACGCTCTTCGAGGGTGAGAATCTCCTTGGGTGGACGGTCGCTTGTAAATACAAGCTGCTTTTTGTCCTGGAAGAGGGTATTGAAGGTATGGAAAAATTCCTCCTGAGTCGCGGTTTTGCCGGATATATAGTTGATATCGTCCACCAAAAGCACATCGGCGGTGCGATATTTTCTTTTAAATTCGGTAGTGTCGCTGTTGCGTATGGCTTCAATAAGCTCGCTTGTAAAATCGTCGCCTTTTATGTATATGATGTTCATACCCGGGTTGTTGCGGGCAATTTCGTTCTTTATCGCACAGAGAAGATGGGTTTTACCCAGACCGGAAGCGCCGTAGATGAATAAGGGGTTGTAAGCTATGCCCGGCTTTGCGGCTACCGCCTGAGAGGCGGCGTGGGCAAATTTGTTTGACGTTCCCACAATAAAATTGTCAAAGGTGTATTCCTCGTTTATCGAAGCGGCGGGATGCAGTTTTCTTATTACAGCGGGGGGAAGCTGATATTCCTCAACAAACCGGAGGTTATAGTGTTCGCCGGTGGCCTCGCGAAAGCCGTCGCGGATAATGTGGGAGAAATTGTTTTCTACAAAAGAAAGGTTGTAGTTGTTTGGGCAGAGAAGGGTTACAAGATCCCCTTCGGCCGATACCGGCTCGATGCATTTTATCCATACTTCGTATGTTGTCTTGGCTACTTTGGTTTTGCAGTAGTCCAGAACTTCTGCCCAGGTGCTGCTGAGATTGTTCATTTTAATGTTTTACTCCTTCCATCCGAATTTTTTATACTATATAGTAAAGAAGATATTTTTATATTAAGGTTGAGGTTATGCGGGGTCTTCAGACAATCCCTCCACCGCTAACGCGGTCCCCCTCCCTTTATGGCAAGGGAGGCTTAAGGGTTGCGTGATGCCAAAGCAGGGGAAGCGGACATTGTCCGCCCCGCCTGCTAAGTATCATAGCACACTTTGCGATTCAAAATCAATCAGAATAATTCTTTTTACTAATAGATAAAAAAGCCGAAATTTTTTTAAAATTTGGAACTAACGCTTATTTTGTGGTTTTGGATAAATAATTACACAATTACTTGAGTTTTGCGACAAAATACCGCCTTTTTTTACCAAATAAAATAAAAAAACTTATAAAATTATTGTTGACACGGCGGTGTTTTATAAGATATAATGGCTAAGTGTTGATATCACCCTCTCACCATAGGGTAAAAAAACGCACCGTTATTACATTATAATGTAATAAACCGAAAATTATTTTTGCAGAAAACGGCAAAAGCCGTAAACTTATCTTATGTACAAACCGAAAGGAGGTCTTTTTGATGCTTCGTACATACCAGCCCAAAAAACTTCATCGCAAGAAGGAACACGGTTTCCGCAAGAGAATGTCCGACAAAAACGGACGCAAGGTTTTAGCAAGGCGCAGAGCAAAGGGCAGAAAGCGTTTGACGTACTAATGTAAAGACCACGCTTTTGTGGTCTTTTTTAGTACCAGCGGTAAATTTTGCTGTCGGCGAGGTGTTTTATGTCAAAGCTTGTAACTTTGAACAAGAATAACCAGTTTAAAAGACTTTACGGCAAGGGCAGACAGTTTGCATCTCCTCTGCTTGTCACCTATTGTATAAAGAAAAAGTCGGGAATTATAAGGTACGGGATAACCGCAAGCAAAAAGATAGGCTGCGCCGTAGAACGCAACCGCGCAAGAAGGGTTATCAGAGAGGCCTACCGCGCCGTTTATCCCGAAATAGCTTCGGGCGCGGACATTGTATTTGTCGCAAGAGGCAAAACCACACGCTGCAAAACCGATGATGTAACCGCCGTTATGCGGCTGCACCTTCGCGACGCCGGTATATTAAAATGAAAAGATTAATAATCTGGCTTATTAAGCTTTACCGCAAACACCTTTCGCATTTAAAAAGAGCGCCCACCTGCAAGTTTTATCCAACCTGCTCGCAATACGCCCTGGAGGCGGTAGAACGCTTCGGCGCATTCAAGGGATCGCTGCTTGCAATCTGGCGCATTTTGCGCTGCAATCCTTTCAGCAGGGGCGGGGTAGACCCCGTGCCCGAAAAGAAAGTAAAACGCAAGACTTAAAAACCCTTTTTATTTAACCTGGAGGACTTTTGTTTATGCAAGCAATTTTTGATTTTATAGGAAGCTTTTTCTGATACTTTTTGGAATTTTTCTATTTTATGTTCCACAACTACGGTGTGGAAATAATTCTTTTCACCATTGTTACAAGAATTTTGCTCTTGCCCCTTACAATAAGTCAGCAGAAATCCTCCGCTAAAATGGCAAGAATCCGTCCTAAAATGGACGAGCTTAAGCAGAAGTACGGCAACGACAGGGAAAAATACAATGCGGAGCTTCAGAGACTATATGAAAAAGAAGGAGTAAGCTCTGCAAGCGGATGTCTTCCCATGCTTATCCAGTTCCCCATTATTATCGGTCTTTTCTCGGCTATGCGAGAGCCGCTTACTCTTATGCTTCACCTGCCCAGGGAAGCGGTGAAAAGCTTTGCCACCAGTCAGATAGGTGAGAACTTTGCCAAGAACGGCTACTATCAGATTGAACTTATTTCCAAGCTCAAAAACTTTGACTTATCGCAGCTTGCCAATTTCGATTTTGAACCCGAACACATAGAAAAGCTGCGCACAATGGTAGACGGCAACGTATTCAATTTCCTTGGCATCAACCTTCTGGATATACCCAAATTCTTTGCCAATACTGCATTTATTCTTACCATAGTAGTTGTTATAGCACAGTTTTTAAGCATGTACGTCACCCAGAAGTACATCACCCCGATGCAGGAGACCCCCGGATGCAACCCCTTGTTTATGAACATCGGTCTTACACTTATGATCGGTTACTTCTCGCTTAAGTTTCCCGCGGCTATCTCCCTCTACTACGCTATGACAAGCATTCTCGCACCTTTTATGAGCTACTTTACCAACAAATTTTACAGCGCGGCACGGCTTGAAGCGCTCGCCGAAGCAAAACGAATGGCGCGAATAAAGCTCGATGAGGCCGCCGCGATCCAATCCGTAACAGCCGAAAAGGGCGAAAAAACATTCCTGCCCGACTATTCCGCGGCAGACGACGACGTTACCCCGGGTAACAGTAAAAAGAAAAAGAAATAATCTATAACTCTTAGGGAGGCAAACATCTTGATAAAGGAAGCATTTGGCACAGGCGATACCATCGAAGAAGCACGCCTTGCCGCTTTAAATGAGCTCGGACTTGACGCCGATCAGACCGAGTTCGATATAGAAACCGAAATTTTGGAACAGCCCGAAAAGAAAATTTTAGGTCTTTTCGGCGGAAAACAGGCAAAAGTAAGGGTATTTTATGAAATAAGCGAAAACCCCTCAAAAAAAGCAGCCGAATATCTCAAAAATATTGTAGATGCTCTCGGCGTTGAAAACGCAAAAATTACTGTAAACGAGAATGAAAACGGTGCGGAGCTCTGTCTCGAAGGCGACAAAATGGGTCTTGTTATCGGCAGAAGAGGCGAAACCCTCGACGCTATCCAGTATTTAACAAGCCTTGTTGCAAATCACGTTAACGGCAGCTACTACCGCATTAGCATAAACACAGGCGATTATCGCGAAAAAAGAGACGGTTCGCTCACATCACTTGCTAAAAGAACATCAAATCTCGCGCTCAAGGTTGGCAAAAATATCGCTCTTGAGCCCATGAATCCTTATGAGAGAAGAATTATCCACACCGCCGTTCAGGAAATCGAGGGCGTAAGCTCCTGGTCTGTCGGCGAAAACGAAAAACGCCACGTTGTTATCGGACCCGAAGGGGTAAGCGAGGGCGAGGACGGTCAGCCCCTCTCCTCCTTTGAGAGAAGAAGAAGACAGAACGGCGGATATAACAGAGGCCGCGAAAACGGCCGGGGCTCAAACAGAAGATATAACGGTAATCGCGGCGGTTACAGCAAAAACCGTTCTTCGCGCTCTTCCTATTCCCAGCCCGGAAGCATCTCCGATGTAGAGCGTAAACCCAAAAATGAAGCAGTCTCCGCCCCCCTCTACGGCAAAATCGAAATAAAATAGCCGGACAATGTCCGGTTTCGATGTGTTGCATCACGCAGCTTTTTGTCGCTGTATTACATTTTAATTGTACAGAAAAAAACGGACGTGCACACGGCACGTCCGTTTTGGTTTCCACCTGTCGGTGGGGACATGCTCTGGCGTCACGGATATTTTAGCGGTCTAAATGGCTCCCTTGTGTAAAGGGAGCTGGTCAGGTTACAATATGAAGTGCAACACCTGAAAAAAAGAGAAGACAACATAGGGAACATCGTGTAAAATGTAAGTGACCAAACAAACACTTACAGGAGGTTCGCCTATGTCGTCCTACAAACATTTTAC
>JAFRVM010000205.1 GCA_017438505.1 Clostridia bacterium
ACATACCACAAATGTCCCGACTCGCCTTTTGCGTTAAAGGTCAGCAGAAATGCCTTTAAATCGCCAAACCGCGATAGGTTTATCCCCTTAAAGCACTGCACAAAGCTCGCAGAGCCGCCCAGCCACGGCATAAAAAGGCAGGTAAGAAAGACAATAATCACAGCGGGTATGTATACGTTAATCAGCGTCTTTTTTATTTTGCCTGTATATTTTGGCCAGAGCTCGTTATCGCTCACGCCCCTGAACATAAAGAATCCCGCCGCCAGCAGAAACAGGGGCACGTTATCCGCCATTATAGATGAAAAAACAAGTCTGCTGCTTATCTGACCTGCCGTTTCGCCCACAGTGAGCGGAATATGAGCCATTATAACGAAGAAACAGCCCAGAATCCGCAGCAGCTCCACCGATGATTTTCTTGTGTTCATATTTTAACACCCGATTTTCAAATTGATTTTGGTTATTGCGCCGTACCTATCTTTACAATAATCTCCACCATTTTTTCCATAGCCTCCACCGAGACAAACTCGTGAATGCCGTGGAAATTTTCTCCTCCAGTGGAGAGATTTGGACAGGGCAGACCCTCATAGGAGAGTCTGGCGCCGTCGGTGCCGCCGCGTATAGGAACTATCTTCGGCTCCACTCCCGCCGCTTTCATGGCGTTTGCCGCTCTTTCCACAATGTGCATAACAGGCAGGATTTTCTCCTTCATATTGTAATAGCTGTCGCGCATTTCGCACTCGACCGTGCTCTCGCCGTAAACCGCGTTGAGATAATCGGTAAGCCTTTCGACAAACTGCTTGCGGGCGATAAACTTCTGCATATCGTGATCACGGATAATCATTTCCATTTCCACAAGACTCTCGTTTCCGGCAAGCTCGCAAACATGATAGAAGCCTTCGTACTTTTCGGTGTGGGACGGAGTTTCGGCTTCGGGCAGCATGGATATAAGCTTTGCTGCAATAAGCGTCGCATTCTTCATTTTGTTTTTTGCCGTGCCGGGGTGGATATTTATGCCGTTGATTTTAAATTTGGCCGATGCGGCGTTGAAGTTTTCATACTCAATCTCGCCCAAAGCGCCGCCGTCAATGGTGTATGCAAACTCCGCGGCAAAGGTGTTAAGATCGAATTTATCCGCTCCCCTGCCTATCTCTTCATCGGGAGTTACCGCGACGTAAATATCGCCGTGGGGAATTTCGGGGTGAGCCAAAAAGTATTCCATTGCGGAGAAAATTTCGGCAATTCCCGCTTTATCGTCCGCGCCCAAAAGAGTTGTGCCGTCTGTGACCACAAGGTGCTGGCCGATGTAATCGGGAAGGAAGGGAAAATCGCTTGTCTTTATGCTGACCCTGTCGCTTAGCTTTATATCTCCGCCGGTATATTCCACAATTTTAGGGCGCGCATCCTTTCCGGTGACCGCCGGAGAGGTATCCATATGAGCGATAAATCCGATTGCAGGTGCGCTTACCCCTTTTGTTGCGGGCAGCTTTGCGTAAACGTATCCGTCTGCGTCAATATGAGCATCCGAAAGTCCCATACCCTCAAGCTCGGCAGCAAGGTACCTGCCTATCTCAAGCTGAGAGGCGGTGGATGGCGTGGTTTCGCTCTTTTCATCGGAGGCTGATTCAAAGCCGACATATTTTATAAATCTTTCGCAAACATTCATCTTAATTTGTCCTTTCATTGTGAAGTAAAATCGAGAGCAGATCCCGCGGGGTTTCGGCAATATAATCCGCACCGGCAGTTTTCAGTTCATCAAGACTTCCGTATCCGAAAAGCACACCTATTGACGCTATTCCAACGCTTTTTGCACCGATTATATCGTAGCACCTGTCCCCTACCATAACGGCAAGAGATTTTTCTTCTGTTTTGCACTTTTCAAGCGCATAACGGATAACGTCGCATTTTTCGATTCTTGAGCCGTCCATAGTCGCGCCGGCTACTATATTAAAATACTCCGATAATCCGAACTTTTCAAGTATCCTTACGGCAAACTCCTCCGGCTTGGAGGTGGCGACAACAAGAGTTTTTCCGGCGTCCTTAAGGGCTTTTAAAACCTCGGGTATGCCGTCGTACACCACATTTTCAAAAATGCCGGCGTCACGGTAGTATTCACGGTATAATTCCACCGCCTTTTGGCTCCGCTCACCGTCAAAGCCGTAATACTTTTGAAACGAATTATACAGCGGGGGTCCGATAAACGGATAAAGCGTTGTTTTATCGGTCACTTCTATCCCGAATTTTTTCAGCGAATAAACAATTGAGTTTGTTATGCCCTCTCCGGGATCGGTCAGCGTTCCGTCGAGGTCAAATAAAACATATTTATACATTTTCTTGTTCCCTTAGTCTTAGAAATTGCCGTAAATAAACGGGCTTCCGCCGGTGTACGCCAGGCATAAAATAAGTCCGCAGAATACAAAGAAGGCGACCAGCGACCAGAATTTTGTGAGGTCGAGAACGGGGTAATAGCCGCTGATATAGCTTTGATTGAGCTTTTTAAGAGCAGGTTTTTGGGACAGGGATTTTTTTGCGGCAAAAATGCAGCATACAATAAATACCGCAAGCGACACAAACAGCCACATATAGGGCTGCTCCACACCTGCTTTAAAGGCAAAAATTCTTGATATTATCTCAAGTGCGCGGTCAAAAGACTGCGCGCGGAAGAATATCCAGCAAAACGATGTAAACAAAAATGTAAGTACGGTAGAAACTGCGTTTGCAAGCGCTCCGTGCTGTTTTGAGGGGCTCTTTGTAACATTCATCCAAAGCTTATGCACCGCAAGCGCGAGACCGTGGAGAAGTCCCCATATTATAAATGTCCAGTTTGCGCCGTGCCAAAGTCCGCCCAGAACCATTGTCAGCACAAGATTCAGATATGTTCTGGCTGTTCCCTTTCTGTTGCCTCCCAGAGAAATATAAAGATACTCCTGCAGCCACGAGGAAAGGGTGATATGCCATCTTTTCCACAGCTCGGTCACATTGTGCGAAAGATACGGAAGATTGAAGTTGCGCGGCAGATCGAAGCCAAGCACCTTAGCCGAGCCTATCGCCATATCGGAATAGCCGGAGAAATCAAAGTAAATCTGGAAAGAATAAGCTATAACCGCAAGAAAAACGGTAAGGCTTCCGAAAGCCTTTGGAGTTGCGTAAACCTGATTTACAAAGACCGAAAGTCTGTCGGCAAGCACGATCTTTTTGAAAAGTCCGAAGGCAAAGATCTGAATTCCCGCCGAAAAACACTTTGAATCCAAAGCGCGGCGCGAACCTGTCTGAGCAAAAAAGTCTGCGCTTTTGGCAATAGGTCCCGATGTTATTTTGGGGAAAAAGGAAAGATACAAAACAACTTCTGCAAAGGAGGCGGGAGATATTTTTCCTCTCTTGATATCAATAAGATAGCCTATCGCACTGAAGGTGTAAAATGAAATTCCCAGCGGCAGTATAATGCCCAGCGCGGTATAATCGTTCCCGAAAAGCTTTGCAAAGGACTGCGCAAAGAAATTGGTATACTTAAAAAATGCAAGGGCAAGCAAAGCAATTACAATTCCCGCAGTCGTTCCCTTTTGCTGTTTGCCGAAATACCATGTCGAAACCGAAACAAAAGCCAGAACCGCGGCAAAGCGCCAGTCTGCATAAATTACAAACATATAGCTGGCAATAATAAGAATCCAGTTGGAAACAGCTATGGCTGTACTGTCCTTTTTTACAAATTTATTTACAAGATACAGCGTAAGGAACAAAAACGCCACCATAGCTATAAAAATAAGACTAATCATTTGCATCTTTCTGTTCCTCCCCAAGCGCACAGATCACCCTGTAAACCTCGTCTGCAATTGCCTTGTGACCGTATCTGTTAAGGTGACCTTCGCCTATCTCTCCGGTAATAAATCCGTGCGGCAGATGATGCTCGTTATAGTACATATCTTCAAACGGCTTTGTCATATCGATAAAGGCGATATTATACTGCTGCGCCTTTTCGGTAAACTTGCGCAGGTAATCGGCCTCGTAAAAGGATATCGTACCGTCCTCGTGCAAAGTCTCGGGCGGATGGTAAAAGATAATTATTTTCGCGTTGTACTTTTGCTCCTGCGCAGAAAGAAAACCGAAAAGCATATCGTAAGGCGCATCGCTTATCTGATCATAAGGCTCGTTTGCAGGCTCCTCAATCTGCTCGCTTGAGTATCCCGGTACAAACAAACCGATCAGACCTGTCTCCGACTGCTGGTAAACAAGTCGTACAAAGGGGATTTTCTGCAAAGTTCCTATAATACCGGTGCTGTGGCTCTGTGTTTTATAAATTGAATGGTTTACCGCCTCGTAAACTCTGTTGGGATCAAGATATGTAGTGCTTGACTCAATAACAATGTATTTGGGGTGATACATTTCAAGGTTGTCGGGCACATACTGGCAGGCCTTATAAAAGTTGTGGTTGGAAACTCCCAGATTATACGCCTGATGCTTGCCGTCAAACATAGAATTGAGCCTGCTTGCGACGGTTTCGCTCTGTCTGATATACGTTGCTTCCATGTGCGAAGACCCGAGTATGAGAATATCGGGATTATTAATGACCTTCATATTGTTAAATCCGTTTTGGTCAAATCTGCCCCACGAAGTTCCCTCGGTCATTCTTACCCATACCGCGCCCGAGGGCCACACATAGTCGGTATTGCCCTTTGGGTTGTCGATATGAACGGGCGTTATGCTGTACGCACACAGCAATACCGACAGAACGGCAACTGCTGTCAGCCCCGCGCATATTATTTTAAATGCATTTTTTAAAAGACGCATACTTTTGAACTTCCTTTTTTAAATAATATGATTGATTACCGCGCCGGTTATATGACAGCAGGCAAAAATAATCGCAAGCGTCAGCGCGAGATAGTTTTTTCTGTCGACTGCGTAAAAGATAAACGCCGCGCACGGAAAAACGGTCAGAGCAAGTATTACTGCGGGATTTGTAAGCCCTGCGTAGTAGCAAATCCAGCCGACATAATAAAGCAATGCCGAAACCGCCGTCAAAATAATAAGCTTTGACCTTTTTGCCTTTTCCGCGTCATTTCTTTTAACAAAGCACAGCGCGGCAACAAAGGCAACCTGAAAAATACTGCCTGCCATATCAAGAACAGGCGTCTGCGACTTTTCTCTCAACACATCATCGGGTGCGGGGAACGCAAACCAGATAAAGCTGGGCAGCATTACGGCAAAAAACAAAACAAGCGCCCAAAAATCAAATTCGAAAGCGTACTTTTTTATCATTGCTTTTTCTCCAAAATTCCCTGTGCTGTTTTTAAAAACTTTTTATCGTTAAACTGCTCGTTTGTCAAAAACTCACCGTTGTAAAACATTGCGTAAGACGTACACGGGCTTGGCGCGGTCTGCGCCTGCTCCTTTGTTTCAAGGCGTATTGCTGTAAAGGGTATGTTATTCTCCTGCGCCGTCTTTTCAACTATGGGCACATACTTTGCGTTAAAGGGGCACTGATTGGTATAGTACAGCACAAAGCCCTGACGCTCGATATGCGGATGGCGTGCGCTCTCGGTAAACTGCGGCATGGGAGCGTTTTCATTAAATGGCAGATACATGAGATTTATGCCCGAATCTGAGGTGTCGGCCACCTTAAAGCCCTTGTAGAGCAGGTGCTTAGGGTCGGAAAGAAAAGGCTTCTTTTTTGAGGAAGAGAGAACGCAAAGTCCCGCTCTGCCCTTTTCCTTACTGTCTGCAATACACATACCGAGCAGGTCGTTTGAATATCCGTGACCCTTAAACGAGCCCGAGACCCAGAAGCAGTCGATATACATAAACCCAGGCGCGACGATGGGCACCCATGCGTTTTCGGCGGGGGTATACTCAATAAAGCACTTGCCCCGTTCGGTGCTTTTGATAAAAACCAGCCCGTCGTCAAAGCACTTTTTCATCCATTCCTTTTTTGATGCGACCTGAACATCCCTGTTGTTTGATATCGCGCAGCAGATGTGCTCAGTTTCGATGTTATCCTTTGTTACCTTTATGTAGTCCATTTTGTCCTCCGAAATTTTATCTGAACTTTTCCAAATTATATAAACCGTCCCCGGTTAATATTTCTTCTCCGTTTTTATGGCGGTAGCCAAGTTTAAGATAAAACGGCACGCCGGTTACAGAAGCGTGAACTTCGATTCTTTTTGCCCGCAGAGCAAACCCGTCCCGCTCAAGAGTTTCGACAATCGCTCTGCCAACGCCCCTGCCCTGATATTCGGGCAGTACAAATATTGTAAACAGACAGCTTTCGTCAGTCTTGTCCCAGTAAGGTCCAATCGCTCCGCAGCCGATAATTTTTTCGCCGTCAGCGGCAACGTAAAAATGAGTCCATCCCGAACGCTCGATTATGTACGCCGGTGTATGAAGCGCGCAAAGCCGCTCTATCTCCTCGGCGGAGTAATCCTTTAAATTGGAAACCCGCAAGGTTTTTACTACAAGCTTTGAAACCGTCTGTGCGTCACACTTTTCAAATCTTCTTATAATCACTCAAAATCCGTCCTTATAGTAAAGCTTTCAGGCAGATTGTAAATCTCGGTTTTTAAAAAGAGCGGATAAAAGTATTCGTCCTTCAGACGTTCAAACGCCAGCCACTCGTATTTATGCGTGTGGTGCTTCTCACCAAGTGTAAAGCTCTCGCCCTTTTCATTAAGATTCGTTTCGGAAACATCAACAAGAAAGTACAGGCACAGCTCGTGATAACGCAGATTGTCCACGTCCTCGGTAAAAAAGCTCTGACAAAGCCATAAAGGACGTACAATGCGTGCGGTAATCTCCAGTTCTTCCTTTATTTCTCTTATAACCGCCTGTTCGGCCGTTTCCCCCATCTTTACTCTGCCGCCG
>JAFRVM010000206.1 GCA_017438505.1 Clostridia bacterium
CTTAAGTATGGCAGTTGCTCCTTACATTATTGAAGGTCTCGGCACAAACACTGCTTACTTTGATTATTTTAATGTTATGACTTACGACGCAAACGGAAGCGGCACAGACAACGTAGCTTCCTACGAATGGACAATGAGCCAGCTTAACAGCTATGCTTATCAGAGCATCGAAAAGTCCAAAATGAACATGGGACTTCCCTTCTACGGCTACAGCACAGACGGTCGTCCCGCATGGAACTGCGACTACGACTATGCTAAGGTAGTTAAAATGTGCACCGAGCAGGGCAACACAAACTTCCTTACACAGGATTCCATCACATTCCCCGGCGAATACAACCAGAACCAGCCCGGCACAAGCTTCAAGGTTGAATTCAACAGCCAGGCTACACTTATCCGCAAGACAGAGTACGTTCGTGATTCCAACCTCGGCGGTATCATGATCTGGGACGTAACAAAGGACTGCATCAGCCAGGATAACTCTCAGTATGCACTTCTTCCCCAGCTCGCTTCTCTCCTTGCTTATCCCTCTTCCTATGACGGACCTACAAATCTTGTAGCTTCCGATCTTACAGAAGAATCCGTACACCTTGAGTGGGACGGACCTACATCCTATAACCCCAGCGGTTACAAGGTATACTATGACAACACCTACCTCGGCACAATAACAACAACAAATACCTGCTGCGTAGTTGAAGATCTCTCCGAAGGCTTCACATATCAGTTCAAGGTAGTTGCTATCGATCCCGATGGTACTGAAACAGCTCCCGCACAGTGCACCGTTACCGTTCCCGGTACAGCAGCACTGCCCAGCCTGCCCGAATGGAGTGCCAACACATTCTACTCTACCGGCACTCAGGTTATTTACAACGGCCAGGTTTGGAAAGCAAGATGGGGCGGCTCAAACGAGACTCCCACAGGCGTTTCCGGCAACATGTGGATACTTGATGAGAGTGTTGTAATCACTCCCGCCAAGACTCCCGTTCTGCGTGAGTGCGAAGAGCACGGCGTTCCCACTGCTCCCACAATCACAACTGCAAGCCTTGCAGACGCTAAAGAAGGCTACTCCTACAACAAGACCCTTACAGCTAAGGGTACAAAGCCCATCACATGGAGCATAGTTGCAGGCAGCCTGCCCGCAGGTCTCACTCTTGATTCCGCAACGGGCACAATCTCCGGCACACCTACAACTCCCGGCACATATAACTTTACAGTAAGAGCTTACAACGGTATCGGCACAGCCGCTACACAGGCACTCTCTATCCTTGTAAAGGAAAAACCCGAAACTATCGATCCCGACGCTAACGAGCCCGGAACATCCAAGCGCGTTATCGGCTATATCCCCTGGTGGAGAGCCGAAGAGAGCAAACAGCTTGACTTTGACAAGCTCGACTATGTAATCGTTGCATTCCTCCGCTACACAAGCGAAGGTTGGGACTTCGGCGGTCTTAACAACACCATCCCCTGGTCCGACAGCGATTTGCGCACACTGGTTTCCACAGCCCACGCACACGACTGTAAGGTACTCATCTCGGTAGGCGGCGGCGACGGCGGATTTATCCAGTCTTCACTTCCCTTCTGGTATGAGAACAGCCGCGAATATCTCGCAAACTGCATACTCGAAGTTGTTGACGAATACGGCTTTGACGGCGTTGATATGGACGCTGAGACAGACGACATCAAGTTCTGGCAGGGTTACAACGAGTTCGTTGACCTTATGAGAGTCGGTCTTGACGCAAGAAATCTCGAAATGTCCATGGCAGTTCATACATGGTTTACCGACCTTATTGAGAACGAAGCTGAGCTTTATGCTAAGTATGACTTCCTCAACGTAATGAACTACGACAACCAGTACGACAGAAGCGGCAACAGACCCGGTATCGGCGAAGTTGACCATGCTCCTATGTGGCACGCTTATCAGATGCTCGACCATTACACCGATCTCGGCGTTCCCGCTGACAAGATCAACGTTGGTATCCCCTTCTACTATTACAGAGCATCCCTCGGTTGGGACGGCGCGGTTTCCTATGCTTACACCAAGGACGGCAGCGGTCTTGACGGCGTAACAATCGACACATTACCCGGCGAATCCAAGGCAGACGCCTGGAAGAGAACAACCTCTCAGAAGGCTTACCTCGGCGGTACAGAGTACGGCGGCGCTTTCATCTGGGAGCTCGGCCAGGATACAGTAAACAACAAGTCAGACAGCCTCCTCAACATCGTATACAACGGTGTTAAGAACGGCATAGTTACCACTCCTCTTGATCCCGCAGATAAGGTTTATCCTGAACTCGCACCCGTAAACGGCACAGACCTTCCTTTGACTCCTGTCAATAAGGACAGCGTACAGCCTGACTTCCCCGCAATGGGCGGTTCCTCCGGCGGTTCTTCCTCCGGCGGCGGTGCTTCCGGCAACATTGTAGGCGAATTCAACTGGTCTACAAACTATGCTCTCGGCGATATCGTAAGCTACAACGGCTATCTCTATGAATGCATCAGAGCAGGTTGGGCAATTAACCAGCCTCAGGGCGCAGGTTATGACAATGCTAACTGGAGATATCTCGGACCCGTTGGTTCTGTAACACCCGGTGGCGGCGGTTCTTCCTCCGGCGGCGACGACGGTGACGACGGCGAAAGAGTTCTTGTAGATCCTTACTGGTGGCTCGGTGCCGAGGCGGGCGAGACCCTCGCGGTTGACGTTCCCTCCGGCGAATCGGTAACATGGTCTGTAAGAGCAATCGACGGCGCAGATCCCGTTAAGTCCAGCATTATCTCTGTTGACGCAAACGGCGTTATCTCCGCACTCTCCGAAGGCTGCGCAGTAGTAGACGCTAAGGTTGGCAACACCCGCGTTGCATCCATCAACGTTCAGGTTCTCGGCCAGGGCGGAAGCAATCCCGATCCTGATCCCGATCCCGATCCTGTAGACATCGACGCGTTCGTATTCAAGGTAGGCTATACAAATGCTTACTGGACAACATACGATTACTCGTTCGAAGTAGAAGTTCCCTGCCAGTACGTTGGCGGCGCAACTTACGTTCCCTTCCGCGTAATTGCTCAGGCAGCAGGCGCTAAGGACGTATTCTACGATCAGAACGCAGCTACTGTAACCCTCGTAAACAGCTATGACATGACATTCGTTCTTAACATAGACTCTACCGAGTGCACAGTAATCTATGACGGTCAGTCTCAGGCATCTACCATCAACTCGGCTCCCACATTCATCGACGGTGCGGTTTGTCTGCCCGTTCGCGATGTTGCAAATGTAACATTTGCAAGTGTTGAGTACATTTCGTACCAGGGTTCCGGTTATGTACTCGTAAGCGCTCAGCCTCTTGATGCAGATCAGCAGGTGGCTGCAATCGAAGCTTACGAAGCTATCTAAAAATTAGTGATAATAAAGGGTGTTTAGGCCCACCTTGAGTTATAACTAAATAAAATCGCCCGGTCACAATTGCGTCGTCGCTCTTGTGACCGGGATTTTTTAGCAAAAAAACGGCTTTCGCAAATAAAGCGAAAGCCGCTGGATTAATACTAGTGAAGGTGCGGGTTATTTCAATGATTTCCTTTTACGGATATATTTTTTGATTTTTGCGGGGATTCCGGTTATTTTCTTCTTTGCACCATATAAATGTTCAATAAACGTATTTTTATCAGGTGCGGCCTCGCGGCCGTTATTTTTAAAGGACGTGGTATCCAAAAAGCCCAATCTGTCAAAATTGACCTTGATTCCATACTTATCAAACAGAGCCTTATTTCCGGGTAGCCACTTCCTTTGCGTTATACCGTACCCTTTTTCTATTTTATCATCATATACAAATATTGCGGGACAGCGGGCGTTGTACTGCAAAACCTCTTCGGGATATTTTTTGCAGCGAATTGACGCATACTGTTCAAATTCCCAGGCGGACTCATGATCGCGAAGCAGTTTTATAAAATAGTTCTTATTGTATAAAGCTGCCATTCCGACAATTTGCATGTTTTCCGTTACTTTGCTTCTGGGAAAGAAATCTTCATCAATGTTTTGGGTTTGTTTGCCTGTATGACGGGGGAAGATAACTCCTACATTTGGATTGTTTCTTATATATTCCGCAGTTTTGTCCCACCACTCGGTATTTACGGGTTCTCTCAAAAACTGGTCTTCAAGAAAAAACAAAACATAATCGGTATCAACCGTTTTCAGACAATTCTTCAGTCTCTTTGACCAAGGCGTGTCTTTGCCGCCCTTAAACGTTCGGACATTTAAAAAATCACAGCGGTACTCTTTTACTTCTGTATTAAGGACGATTTTGTAGGGGCATTCCGGCCACTGGATTTTAAGCAGCCTAAAAAAGGGTTCCCACGCGTCCTCATATAAATCGCAACTGCTTACTAAAATCGTAATATCATTTTTGGTATTATCCATTTTTCACACCTCAATTTTAATTATTATAGCATGGCACGGTTGTGTAAGTCAACCTGATAAATATTTATATAAACAGAAAGCGCCGGGGCACGATTTAAAATGCCTCGGCGTTAAACAGTTTTATTTTTTGCCTATTTTACTTACGTCTATTTTGACCTTGCTTTCAACAAATTTCCAGGATATCCATGCAACAAGATAAATAACCGGAAGCGTAATTGCGAAGGAAAACAAAGCCGCATGATTATAGGTCATTTTTTCGATGAACACTTTAAACAGCCCGCACTGCAGCGAGAGCATGAGCGGCCAGTGAAAAGCGTAAACCGAAAAGGAGATTTTACCCATAAACTCAAACACCGGATTTTCAAGTACTTTTTGAATAAATGTCCAGTGGATAATGGAATATGTTACCATTGAAATACCTAACGCGCGAAATAATGAAGTTGAGTTGAATCTTACATTTTCCCAGATTGAGTAAATACTTGAAAACTGCATGGGACAGCATGAAAAATACAGACCGATAATAAAACATAGCGTTACAAATATATTTTTGTGAATGAATTTATCGTAAAACCTTGACAAAACGGTTTCTGTTTTGCAGAAACAGAAGTCCGCAACAAGGGCGCCGAACAAAAATCCCGCATAATCAGTACTGGGGACAAACCTTAATAAAACCAAAAGGACTATTCTGCGCCACTTTGAGTTTTTGAGTAAAAAGCATGCTAACAAAATTAGAATATATCCCCAAAACTCGAATTTTATAGTCCAAAACGGATCAACAAAATCGTTTCCCTTTTTGAATGTCAAGTAAAAACAGTTTGTGATAACATTTTTTACCGACGGCTCAAAGTTGCAGTACTTGTCTAAAAATGAAGCGTTAACGCCGTTATCCAGGATATCCAGATGGTACTGAAGACCCAATATCATTGTCAAAGACGTAAAAATCGTTGCCACGCATACAATAGGGAGCAGGCGGAAATATCTGTTGACAAACTTTATACGCACATCTTTGCTGCTAAAGTCATTTTTTATTACCGAAAGTGAAACTAAAAAGCCGGTCAGCATGAAAAAATACTGTACGCCGATATTTCCGTTTACAAGAACATTGAGCGGTGTTGTTCCGAAAAGGGATAAAAAATCTCCAATTCCGGCAGAACCCTTATACATTTGCGGGTAAAAGATGCATACAAAATGGCAAAATACAACATTTAAAGCCATTAGACCGCGCAGGCTGTCGAGGTATTTAAATCTTTTGGAATTGCTGTTCCAATTCATTAGAATCCCATCCTAAAGTATTATTTTTATTATTATATAACAGCATATTGCAAAAATCAACAGCCGCCAGTAAAAAGCGGCTTTCGCCGGTTTGGCGAAAGCCGCTGAAATTATTTGTCGCACTCCTGTTTTTCGTACAGCCTATCGAACAATTTAATGCCGGCGATGCTTGCCCAAACATTAGAGATGTACCCGCCCGCAAATAGGATGATTACGCTCAAAGTAGGGTGAGTGTAGTAAAATTTGCCCATAAAAAGGACGCAGGGAATACCGACGGCTAAAATAGGAATTGCCATGTTCCAATAAAGCTTTTCATTAATGCGTAACCATTTTTTATTAAACCCAATAACTTTTTCTTTTGCGTATTTTATGGTTATTATTATGCAAACAGTCAGTGGGGAAAGGGGCAAAAACGCAATCCATAGCTTATCTTTCATCGCTCACTCCTCCTTTGGTTTAATAATATCACATCGGCAGGAGCAATTCAACAGAAAAAAGGCTTTCGCTTTATTTGCGAAAGCCTTTGATTTTATCGGGGTAAATTATTTTTTAAGCGCCTCTTCAACTGCAACAGCGCAGGCAACGGTAGCGCCAACCATGGGGTTGTTGCCCATGCCCATAAGTCCCATCATCTCAACGTGAGCGGGAACAGAGGAAGAACCTGCAAACTGAGCGTCGCCGTGCATTCTGCCCATAGAGTCTGTAAGACCGTAGGAAGCAGGACCGGCAGCTACGTTATCGGGATGCAGTGTACGTCCTGTACCGCCGCCCGAAGCAACCGAGAAGTACTTTTTGCCGTTTTCGATAGCCCACTTTTTATATGTGCCGGCAACAAGGTGCTGGAAACGTGTGGGGTTGGTGGAGTTACCCGTTATGGAAACGTCAACGCCCTCATGCTTCATAATTGCAACGCCCTCAAGAACGTCGTTTGCGCCGTAGCACTTAACCTTGGCTCTCTCGCCGTCGGAGTAGGGAGTTTCCTTAACTATTTTGAGCTCGCCGGTGAAGAAATCGTACTCGGTTTCAACATAGGTAAAGCCGTTGATTCTGGAAATAATGAATGCGGCGTCCTTGCCGAGACCGTTAAGGATGATTCTAAGGGGCTCTTTGCGCGCCTTGTTGGCTGTACGGGCAATACCGATAGCGCCCTCTGCAGCAGCGAAGGATTCGTGACCTGCGAGGAAAGCAAAGCACTTTGTCTCATCTCTTAAAAGCATTGCACCGAGGTTGCCGTGACCTTGACCGACGTGTCTCTGTTCTGCAACGGAGCCGGGAATACAGAATGCTTCAAGACCGATGCCGATAGCTTCGGCAGCTTCCGCAGCCGAGGTTTTGCCGAGCTTGATCGCTACTGCGCAGCCGAGTGTGTAAGCCCAGGAAGCGTTCTCAAAAGCGATGGGCTGAACGCCCTTAACTATTGAGTCAACGTCGATGCCCTTGGAAAGGCAGAGATCGCGCGCGGCCTCAAGGGATTCGATATCATATTTGGCAAGACAGGCGAGGATTTTATCCATTCTTCTCTCTTTGCCCTCAAACTTTACATCATTAGCCATTGTATATTCCTCCTCTCCTTATTCTTCACGGGGATCGATAAACTTTACGCCGCTGTCAAATCTGCCGTACTGGCTGATGTTGTTCTTGTAAGCGACGTTGGGCTCTGTGCCGTGACGGATGTCCTCGAGCATTTTGCCCAACTTAACGAACTGATAGCCGATAACCTGATCGTTTTCGTCAAGAGCAAGCTTTGTAACATAGCCCTCAGCCATCTCCATATAGCGAACGCCCTTGAGTCTGGTGGAGAACATTGTACCTACCTGGCTGCGAAGGCCCTTGCCGAGGTCCTCAAGACCTGCGCCTACGGGCAGACCGCCCTCGGAGAAGGCTGTCTGGGTTCTGCCGTATACGATCTGGAGGAAAAGCTCACGCATAGCTACGTTGATAGCGTCGCAAACAAGGTCGGTGTTAAGACACTCAAGAAGTGTCTTGCCGGGAAGAATCTCGGCAGCCATAGCTGCGGAGTGGGTCATACCGGAACAGCCGATTGTCTCAACAAGAGCTTCCTCAACGATGCCGTTCTTTACGTTAAGTGTAAGCTTGCAGGTGCCCTGCTGGGGAGCGCACCAGCCGATACCGTGGGTAAGACCGGAAATGTCTTTGATTTCGGTTGCCTTTACCCATGCGCCTTCCTCCGGAATAGGAGCGGGACCGTGATGAGGTCCTTTGGCGACGGTACACATTCTTTCCACTTCATGTGAATAATTCATAATTGTACTCCTTTCGCACTGAAAAGTCCTTTTCTATGCTTTTTTGTTTGCATACAGCCCTATTATATAACATAACGGTACATTTTCGCAACTTTTTTTATAAAAAGCGGTGTAAATATTAATTCCAGAATATGATATTTTTTTGTTGAAAACAACATTAAAATATAGTATAATATATTCAAATCTGACTTTAAGGGGGAAATATAAAATGATAGAGGCAATAAAAGACTTTTTTGTCACCCATTTTTCTCCCCTTGTTGCTGTGTTTTTTACATCTATGATACCTATAATAGAGTGCCGGGGAGCAATTCCTTTGGGCGTTGCGCTGCTGGGAACCTCGTCCGACGCAATTTTAAAGGTAATGACCGTAGCGATTATCGGCAATATGCTGCCGATTCCGTTTATTTTATGGCTTATCCGTCCGCTTATCGCGTGGCTGAAAAAGAAAAAAATACTTAAGGGTTTTACCGAATGGATTGAAAAGCGCGCCGAAAAAGGTAAGGAGCGTGTGAAAAAATACGAAAAGCTCGGGCTTTTCCTTTTTGTTGCTATCCCAATACCGGGAACGGGCGCGTGGACGGGTGCGCTTGTTGCCGCTATGCTCCAAATGAGAATAAAAGACGCGCTTCCCCTTATAGGTGTCGGTGTGCTTGTTGCCTCGCTGATTATGACCATGTTATCCTTTGGAGTAGGTTGGATCATAAATATTTTCTAAAAAAACGAATTTTTTCAAATTTACTATTGCATTTGCAATTCAGTTATGGTAAACTTATCGGGTATTTGAATGCCTGTGTTCTCTTGCACAGGGGTTTGACAGCCCCTTCGGGGTATAAAACAGGATATTCCGCTGGCCTTTCGGGCGTATGAATGTCTGAAAAAAATTGGAGGATTTTTATTATGGACGCACTTAAGTTGATTGCCCAGGATTCCCTTAAAAAAGAACTTCCCTCTTTTGAAATCGGTGATACAATTCGTATCGACGTTAGAATCCGTGAAGGCGAAAGAGAAAGAATTCAGCAGTTTGAAGGCACAGTTATTGCCCGCAACGGCAGCGGTGTTGCAGAGACATTCACAGTTCGCCGCGTATCCTACGGTGTTGGAGTTGAGAGAGTATTTCCCATCCATTCCCCCAACGTCAGCAAGGTAGTCGTTGTCCGCAGAGGTAAGGTTCGCAGAGCTAAGCTCTATTACCTGCGTGACAGAGTCGGTAAGGCTGCAAAGGTTAAGGAACAGCTTTAATAATTTGCTTTTAAACGAGGGACGGTTTTTCGTCCCTTTTTTACTTTAAACATTTAGGGGGAGATATTAATGCTGAAAAAACAGGAAAAAATCGGCAAGGTTCAGTCGGAAGCTTTTGAATGGATGGAATCCATTGTCTTTGCGCTGGTTATTGTCGTTCTTATTTTCACATTTTTGTTCCGCGCTGTTCAGGTAGACGGAACGTCGATGGTGCCCACCCTTCAGGACAAAGACAAGGTAATACTTTTCAGCGCGGGATATACTCCCAAAAACGGCGATATTGTCGTCTTGACCGAAGAAAACGGATTTAACAAGCCCCTTATTAAAAGAGTTATTGCCGTAGGCGGTCAGACCATTAACATTGACCCTGTCAACCACATAGTTTACGTTGACGATGTTCCGCTTCACGAGCCATATATTGCCGAACCTATAAGAACGGCGGGAGACGCCTACACATATCCGCTGACAATTCCCGAGGGCAAGGTTTTCTGTATGGGTGATAACCGCAATCATTCCAGCGACAGCCGCAGCAGCCTTGTGGGTATGATAGATAACGAAAAGGTAATGGGCAAGGTGCTTTTCCGCTATGCACCGCTGAGCAGCTTTGGAGGAGTTTACAAGTATGAGTGAGCCGCAGGCAATATCCTGGTTCCCGGGGCACATGGCCAAAACCCGCCGCACTATATCTGAGAGCATTAAGCTTGTAGACGCTGTGGCGGAAATAATTGACGCGAGAATCCCGGTCAGCAGCCGCAACCCCGAGCTTGACAAGCTGGTATCGGGCAAACCCCGCATTGTGCTGCTCAATAAGGCAGACGCCGCCGACCCGGTGCAGACCGAGCGGTGGATAGAGTATTTTAAAAATCAGGGTGTTTACGCAATAGGTGTGGACTGCAAAACGGGCAAAGGTCTTAACGCTTTTGTACCGCTCTGCAAAAAGATATTAAAGGATAAAATTGCCGCCTGGGAAGCCAAGGGCATGAGAAACAAGATTTTAAAGATAATGGTTGTGGGTATACCCAATTCGGGTAAATCCTCGTTTATAAACCGTATGTCCAAAAAGAGCAAGGCCAAGGTGGAGGACAGACCGGGCGTGACAAGGGGCAACCAGTGGTTTCCCACCGATAACGGGGTAGATCTGCTGGACACTCCAGGTGTGCTGTGGCCTAAGTTTGACGACCCCATTGTGGGCGAAAGGCTCGCCTTTACCGGCGCAATCAAAGATAATATTTTAGATGTAGAGACACTTGCGGGGCGTCTTTTGGAAATCTTGCATGCCGATTACGATGATATGCTGTCTGCAAGATATAAAATCGAAAGCGACGGCGCTCAGAACGGCATTGAGCTTTTAGAGCTTATAGCCAGAAAAAGAGGTATGCTTATCTCTGGCGGAGAGGCAGACCTTGAACGCGCCGCCGTTACCGTTCTGGATGAATTTCGGGGCGGTAAAATAGGCAGAATTACTTTGGAAAAGGCTGACTTTCAGGAAGTGAATTAAATGGAATGGTACGCTTACGAGCGCGAGCTTGCGGCAAAAGGATATAATGTAATATGCGGAGTGGACGAAGCGGGCAGAGGCCCGCTGGCAGGTCCGGTTTTTGCCGCCGCTGTCGTGCTTGACCCACAACACGAGATAGAAGGATTAAATGATTCAAAAAAGCTCTCACCAAAAAAACGGGAGCTTCTTTTTGATGAAATACGCGAAAAGGCGCTGGATTTCGGAATATGGGCGGTAGATGAAAAGACTATTGACGAGATTAATATTTTGCAGGCTACATTTTTAGCCATGACAAGGGCGACAGAGCAGCTTGAAACCGTGCCCGACATAGCCGTTATCGACGGCAACCGCCTTCCGCCTGCCATGCCCTGCGAGTGCATGACACTTGTTAAGGGCGATTCGCTGTGTACCTCGGTGGCTGCAGCTTCGATTCTTGCAAAGGTCAGCCGTGACAGGTTTATGATGATTATGCACGAAAAATATCCCGAATATAATTTTGCGAAGCACAAGGGCTACGGCACAAAAGAGCACTGCGAGGCGATACTCAAATTCGGGCCTTCTCCCGTTCACCGCAGATCGTTTTTGAAAAAGCTTCTACCGGAGGAAAGTACCGATGAATAAGCTGGGACTTGGAGCATGGGGCGAGGTCAACGCCGCAAAATTTCTGCGCGATAAAGGGTACGATATCGTGCTCTCCAACTATCACAGCCGTTTCGGCGAGATAGATATTGTCGCAGCCGACAAAAGGTACATTGTTTTTGTCGAGGTAAAGACCCGCGCCGAAGGCTCAATGGTTACGGGACGTGAGGCGGTCAATGCCGAAAAACAGAAAAAGATAGTTTCCACCGCCCTGCTTTATCTTCAAAACACAAAGGATAAACGTCAGCCTCGTTTTGACGTTATTGAGGTAGTTGTTAAAAAATCGACCCGGTTCGAGGTTGTAAAAATCAACCATATCGAAAACGCCTTCGGGGGAGAAAACGGTAATGCGATATTTTGATTTACATTGTGATACTATCAATAAGTGCATGGAGACCTGTTCGGATTTTTCCGATAATCCCCATGCCCTTTCTTTGAAAAAAGGAATGCCCGCCTTTGAAAGGTGGGTGCAGTGTTTTGCCATATGGATGCTCGACGAGTACCGCGGTGACGACGCCGTAAGGTTTTATGAGCGCAATCTTGAATACTTCAAAAGCCAGCTTGAAAAAAACAGGGATAAAATTTTACAGGTTAAAAATCCCGATGATTTAAAGGGTGACGATACAAGGCTGCGGGCAATTTTAACGGTTGAGGGCGGAAGCGCTCTTGCGGGCAGACCTGAAAGGGTGGAAAAGCTCAAAAATGACGGTGTAAAGATGATCACCCTTACATGGAACGCCGCCAATGAGATAGGCAGCGGACAGCTCGAAGACCGCGGCGGACTAACAAAAATTGGCAAAGAGATAGTCAAGGAGATGGACTGTCAAGGCGTTATAGTTGACGTCTCTCATCTTAATGACGACGGCTTTTACGACGTTGCGAGTATAGCGGGGAAGCCGTTTGTCGCAAGTCATTCCAACCTGCGCTCTATTCAAAACCACAAGCGCAACCTTACCGACGAGCAGTTTAGGATTATCCGAGACGTCGGAGGAATAGTCGGACTAAACTTTTACACCGGGTTTATATCGGATGAAAACCCCGAGGATTTTGAGGCGCTCTTTCGCCACGTTTATCATTTTCTGGAGCTCGGCGGTGAGAACACCCTATGTATGGGTTCCGACTTTGACGGCGCGGATGTTCCTAAGTATATAAAGGATATAAGCTGCGTGCCCGCGCTTTATAACAAAATGGCGCAGTACGGACTTGACAAAACCACTCTCGACAAAATATTTTATGAAAATTCGGTTAATTTCTTTGAGAAGAATTTGACATAGTAGCAAATTCATTATACAATATTATGAATGTAAAAAGAGGAGAGATGGACTTGAAATATACAAGCACAAGAAACAGCAGTGTATCGGTCGATTCCGCCTACGCTATTTACCATGGAATTTCCGAGGACGGCGGGCTTTTTGTCCCCTGCGAAATTCCCGAAATAGATGATCTTGAGCAGCTTGCCTCTCTTGATTACTGCGGCAGGGCAAAGGCTGTGCTTTCACGCTTTTTGACCGATTTTACCGATGAGGAGCTTGACTTATGCGTCAGCGGCGCATACCTGAGCGGAAGATTTGACGGGCGCACCGGCTGCGCTCCCGTTGTAAGTCCCGAGGATGGGAACTTTATACTTGAGCTTTGGCACGGTCCTACAAGCGCCTTTAAGGATATGGCGCTCCAGATTTTGCCGAGACTTCTCACCGTCGCCGCCAAAAAGACAGGCGAGGGCAAAGAAATCTGCATTCTTGTAGCCACCAGCGGCGATACCGGCAAGGCGGCTCTGGAAGGCTTCAAGGACGTTGAGGGCACAAAGATCATGGTCTTTTATCCCGAAAACGGCGTAAGTCCCATGCAAAAGCTCCAGATGACAACCCAGGAGGGAAACAACGTAAATGTCTGCGCTATAAAGGGCAACTTTGACGACGCGCAGACAGGCGTTAAAAGGATTTTTACCGATGAGCAGACCAAAAAGGTTCTCGCCGAAAACGGCAAGGTTTTCTCTTCGGCCAACTCAATAAACTGGGGCAGACTTGTTCCCCAGATAGTCTACTATGTTTCGGCTTATCTTGACGTTAAAGAAAAAACCGGAGCCGATAAGGTCAATATTGTTGTTCCAACCGGCAACTTCGGCAATATTCTTGCCGCTTACTACGCCATGAAAATGGGCGTACCCGTCGGAAAGCTCATCTGCGCTTCAAACCGCAACAATATTCTGACCGATTTTATAAAAACCGGCGTTTACGATCGCAACCGCGATTTTTATACCACAATATCTCCCTCTATGGATATTCTTATCTCCTCCAATCTTGAGCGTCTGCTTTACCACATGAGCGGCAGCGATGCCGAAAAGGTAAAGGGCTGGATGAGCGAGCTTAATGAAAAGGGCTGCTATACTGTCGACGAGCAGGTAAAAAATGATATAAGCGAGCTTTTCTACGCTTCCTGCTGCGACGATGAGCTTACCAAAAAGACAATTGGCGAGCTTTACGAAAAAACGGGATACCTCTGCGATACTCACACGGCTGTTGCGGTAAACGCCTGCCACGAATACAGAAAAGAGACCGGCGACAATACCCCCTGCATTATCGCTTCCACTGCAAGCCCCTTTAAGTTTGCTTCGGCGGTGCTTGAAGCGGTAGGCGGCAGCACCGAAAATCTCAATGAGTTTGAAAAACTCGATGTACTGAGCGAGAAAACCGGCGTGGAGATTCCCGCACCCCTTTGCGGCTTTGATAAAAAGGAGATCCGCTTCAAGGATAGCTGCACGGGCGAGACCATGCGGGCAAAGGTGCTCGACGCGCTCGGAATAAAAGAATAGCGGCGGAGGGATAGCTTGTCGATATTTGCAATAGGCGATCTGCACCTCTCGCTCGGAGCCGATAAGCCGATGGATGTTTTCGGCGGATGGGATAATTATGTCGAGCGGCTCGAAAAAAACTGGAAAAGCATTGTCGCTCCGGAGGATACCGTTGTGCTGTGCGGCGATCTTTCGTGGAGCATGAAGCTGGAAAACACCGCCGAGGACTTTGGATTTATCAACAGTCTGCCGGGCAGAAAGCTGATAATCAAGGGCAATCACGATTACTGGTGGACAACAAGGCGAAAAATGGAAAACTTTTTTGCCGCCAGCGGGTTTGATACCCTCGGTTTTATACACAACAGCGCCTGCGCGGTGGGAGATATTTGTCTCTGCGGCACAAGGGGCTGGGCTTACGATGCCGGACTGGATGAGGAAAAGTATTTAAACCGCGAGGCGGGCAGACTTTCCGCGTCACTTGACGAGGCGGCAAAAACAGGGCTTGAACCGGTTGTCTTTCTCCATTACCCGCCGATATTCGGCGACTACGTCTGTGAGGCTATAGTAGAGGTTTTGCACAGGTACAATGTAAAGCGCTGCTATTACGGACATTTGCACGGCTACTCCCACAGCAGGGCGGCCGTAGGGGAGATTGACGGTATAAAATACAGCCTTGTGGCGTGTGATTACACCGATTTTACCCCCGTTTTGGTGCAAAAGCAAAAAATTAACAATTAGGTATGGAAAAGACCGCAAAATAATGGTATAATATTAAATTAGTATAAATGAAAAGAAAAATCAGGAGGAAATTTTCAATGAGTTTAATTTCTACAAACAAGGTTGAGGAAAACAGAGTAAAGCTTGAGGTAAGCATCAGCCCCGAGGATTTTGCAAAGGCTATTGAGACCGCTTACCGCAAAGCTGTAAAAACAATCAACGTGCCCGGCTTTCGAAAGGGCAAGGCTCCCAGAGCTCTTATCGAAAAAATGTACGGCGATGAGGTGTTCTTTGAGGACGCAGTAAACGAAGCTTATCCCGAAGCTCTTTCCGACGCAATCGAAGAGAGCGGTCTTACTGTCATCAGGGATTCCATTGACCTTGATGTTTCCAAAACCAGCCGCGAGGAAGGCGTTGTATTTACCGCAGTTGTAACTACATACCCCGAAGTATCCATCAGCAAATATAAAGGACTTGAAGCAACAAAGAAACTGGTAGTTGTCGCCGAGTCTCAGGTTGACGAGGAAATAGACAGAGTACGCGACCGCAACAGCAGAATGGTAGAGGTTACCGACCGTCCGACAAAGAACGGCGACACCGTTGTGTTTGACTTTGAGGGCTTCTGCGACGGCGAAGCTTTTGAGGGCGGCAAGGCGGAGAACTTCTCCCTTGTTCTCGGCAGCGGTCAGTTTATCCCCGGCTTTGAAGAGCAGATGGAGGGCAAAAATCCCGGCGACGAGTTTGACGTAAACGTAACCTTCCCTGAGGATTATCACGAGGGTCTTGCCGGCAAGGACGCCGTTTTCAAAATCAAGCTTCACGAGGTCAAGGAAAAAGAGCTTCCCGAGCTTGACGACGATTTTGCCAAGGATGTCTCCGAGTTCGATACCCTTGAGGAGTACAGAAACGATATAAGAGCAAAGATTATGGAGCGCGAAGAGCACGAGGCTGAGCATGAGGTAGAAAACAATCTCCACCATCAGCTTATCGACAACCTTGAGGCAAATATACCCGAGGCTATGTTCGAAAATAAGTGCGACGATCTTGTACGCGATATGGAAGCGCGCCTTAACGCCCAGGGTCTTTCCATGGACGTATATATGCAGTACACAAATTCCAACATCGAATCTATAAGAGAATCCATGCGTCCCAGAGCAGAGGAATCGGTCAAGCTTCGCCTTGCTCTTGAAAAGATCGCTCAGCTCGAGGGCTTTGAGATTTCCGACGAGGAGCTTGAAGCGGAATATACAAAGATTTCCGAAATGGTCAAGCGCGATATTGAAGAGGTCAAGGCGGCTATCGATCCTAACGACCTTAAAGGTGACCTTTTGACAGAAAAGGCAGTAGAGTTTGTTAAAGAAAACGCCGTTATCACTCAGGGTGAATAATCGGCAGCCAAGTAAGCATAATATACCATAGTAATCTGGAGGTGCATTGTATGAGTTTAGTGCCGGTTGTTGTAGAACAGACTAACCGCGGCGAGCTCTCTTACGACATTTTTTCAAGACTTCTCAATGAC
>JAFRVM010000207.1 GCA_017438505.1 Clostridia bacterium
TGTTGTGCCGGTAACGCCCAGAGGTACGCCCGCGGTGATTACGACCCTGTCGCCCTCGGATACCATATCTATCATTTTTGCGCACTCAATGGCGTGCATAAACAACTCGTCGGTGTTATCCTGATTGAGAGCCAGAACCGGGTAAACGCCCCAGGAAAGCGAAAGCTGATGGTAAGTTTTAAGCACAGGAGTGGTAGCAATAATGGGCTTTTCGGGACGGAACTTTGACATTCTGCGGGCGGTATAACCCGACTTTGTAACCGCGATAATGGCCGAAGCGTTAAGGTCGCAGGCGGTCGTGCAGGTTGCGTCACAAATAGCGTTTGTGGTGTCAGTCACGTCATTGTCGTGCCACATACCTTTGTATGCGCCCATCTCAAAAGCGTCGCGCTCGGCCTGCTCGGCAATTTTCGCCATAACCTGTACGGTTTTGGCGGAATATTTGCCCACCGCAGTCTCACCCGAGAGCATTATTGCAGATGTACCGTCAAAAACAGCGTTTGCAACGTCGGTGATTTCAGCGCGGGTGGGGGTGGGGCTGTTGATCATGGATTCGAGCATCTGAGTTGCGGTAATAATCATCTTGCCCGACTGGTAACACTTTTTGATAAACTTCTTCTGTATACCGGGCAGACGTTCGTAGTCCACCTCAACTCCCAGATCGCCTCTTGCCACCATGATCCCGTCGGAGTGTTCGAGAATCTCATCGAAGTTGTCAATGCCCTCGGTGTTCTCGATTTTGGAAATAATGCAGATATTTCTGCCGCCGTGATAATTGATAAATTTGCGCAGGGCGATAACGTCCTCTTTTGAGCGGACAAAAGAGGCGGCGATAAAGTCAACGTCGTTTTCAATGCCAAAGATAATGTCGGCCTTGTCGGCTTCGCTGAGGTATTCCATATCGAGATGAACATAGGGCACGTTTATGCTTTTTTTGTTTGAGAGTACGCCGCCGGCAAGCACGGTGCATACAATTTCGTTATCGGTGCAGCTATCAACTTCAAACTCGATTTTGCCGTCGTCGGCAAGTATTTTGTTGCCGGGCTCTACCTGTTTGCAGAGAGCGCCGTATGTAATGGAAACACGGTCCTCGTTGCCGATGACATCGTCGGCTGTGAGAATAAACTTGCTTCCTGCCTCAAGGGTGACCTTGCCGTTTTCAAAATCCTTTATTCTTATTTCGGGGCCTTTGGTATCGAGCATGATTGCCGCGGGCATATGCAGACGGTCACGCACTCTGCGGAAACGTTCGATGGTTTCCTTGTGCTGTTCGTGCGTTCCGTGAGAAAAGTTGATGCGCGCGACATTCATTCCGTTTTTGAGCATTTGTTCAAGTACTGCTTCATCTGCGCAGGCGGGACCTAATGTGCATACGATTTTTGTTTTTTTCATTTTATCAGATTCTTTCTTTATTAATTTTCTTCAACCTCAAAATCTTCTGGCAGATCGGACATTTCAATTTTTATCGCGGGCGGTTTGCCGAAAACCGACTCATCGTCAATAAGAAAGGCGAGCAGCAGCTTGTAAATCTGCTGCGGAGCGTCTAAAAAGGTATCGGATATCCTCTTGGCGTTCTCATTGTCGGGAGCATAAATATCAAGACCGAGTAGGCGCATATCGCCGCTCATAACATTGCAGCGCACATTGTAGCCCGATTCGAGCTTGGTTATCTCCACGCTGTTTTCTTCCTCGTTTTGAAGGCGGGAGATAAGTATCATAGCGCAGTTCATGGCTCTTTTTCGCACTGTAACCGGCAGATTAGAATAGAGATTTTTTGAAATCTGCTGTCCGTTTTCAGTCAAGCCCAGAGTTCCGTCAGCGTTTTTTATGATATTTCCGCTGTCAATAAGCTCTTCGACCGCGCTTGAAATCTCATAGTAATTCGCCACTGCGCAGGAGAGCATTATATCGGAGAGCAGATCAAAAGTAATGCTGCGGGGAATACTGCCGAGCAGATAGCATATAAAAATTTTTATATCTTCCTTGCTTTTAAGACCGTCCGGCGCAACGCCGGATGTAAAAGCATCCAACATACATAGAACCTCCGTTGATTTTTATATTGGGTCATGATTAAGCATATCTAATCACTTTAAATTCTATACAGTTTTTTTAAAAATGTCAAATGCAATCTTTATTTTAATAATAATTGGGAAGTTACTTACAAAAATACTTAAAATAAACAGGTAAATAATGTATAACCCTTAAAAAATAAAAAAAGTTCTATATAATAGTTTAAAAAAGGTCAGAAAGATGATAAAATATATAAGGCTATCTTTGACTCGGACCGCCGCAATGCGGCTGGAAAGAGAAAATGTAGTCGTCAATGTCGCCTTTGCGTGTGACGGAAGAATCGTTTTGGGCATCCTTAGGGCTTACTGCTGTGTTTTTGCTTGTTTCGGCTGAGGTGTTCATTATGTTCCTTCCTTTCGTTAAAAGTGAATACTCATATAAGCATACCGCCGTCCGCGGTAAAATAATTGTCATAATTTAGTGTATGCAAAAAAACTTTTCAGGTGTCAGTTATATCAGTAAAAATAAAGGGAGTAATTAAAAAATGGAACAGGTTTTAAGACTCTTTGCGGAGAAAAGACGCGGCTTTAATATCGAGGCTATGGGCAAACTTGCCGACCTTCGGGAAAATCTGATGATCGAAGATCTCGAGCGTGTGCGTATTCTCAACCGCTACGATATTTCCGGCATATCTGCCGAGGAATACGAAAAGGTAAAGAGAACCATTCTCTCCGAGCCCAATGTTGATACCGTTTACGAGGAGGCTTTTCCCATCGAGGAGGGAGCACGCTGCTTTGCGGTCGAGTACCTGCCCGGTCAGTACGACCAGCGTGCAGATTCCGCCGCGCAGTGCGTTCAGCTTCTTACGGCAGGCGAGAGACCCGAGGTGCTTTCGGCTCAGGTTTATGTTCTTTTGGGCGATATCTCGGACGAGCAGTTTGAGAAAATCAAAAATTACGTTATCAACCCGGTTGAAAGCCGTGAGGCTTCCATGGAAAA
>JAFRVM010000208.1 GCA_017438505.1 Clostridia bacterium
TCATTAAAAGATTTGCAAGCACAAAAATTTTAACAATCCACGGAGCAGGGTTAAAATCTTTTAAACTGTTTTTCATTATATTCTCATCCTTTTAGTTAAATTCATTTGCAATCTTCCGGAGTCAGATTTTCGCGGATAAGATAAGTTATACGGCGGGTTTCGGTATTGATTTTGTAGGCGGCAGAAACATTACCGCCAAAGCGCTCAAACTCAAAATATTCGCCGTTTTTCTTTGCACCGAGGGCACCTAAGCGGGCTGTTTCAGCGTTAAAGTCGGCTTCACTGTCAAAATCCGCCAAAAGATAGGCGTAAAAACCCCTGCTGCCGTAAACCGCCTCGTATTCGTACTGACACCGGGCGTGGGCAAGAACGTCAGATTCGGGTAATAGATCGGGAATTTTGCAGTATTCCAGCCGCTTTTCCACCCAGCTGTCATATTTTGCGCAGTTTTCCATTTTGTCGGTATACGAGCATACGCCGTAATTCGAGATAAACAGCGTAAACAGAAAAACCGGCACTAAAATTATCAGTGATAAATCGGCAATCAAAAGCGCGCTTCCGTATTTATTTTTGCAGCAGATAACCGCAAAAACGGCAAGCCCGACGGGAATTATCAGGCAGAATACCGCTGCGCAAATCAGCATTCCGATACTTTCGATATGCGGATATTTCATTTTAAAATCAATGCTTTGCACCGGCGCCAGAACCGCGGCTACGGCAAAAATCACACACAGTGCAGTTCCGAGAAAATACAATGCTTTTTTCATTTTATTTCCCCCTTTTTTCCACGTAAAGCAACAAAATGCGGCTATGAGTAATAGTCGCATTTTGTTTAATAGATTTTATTTAAGCTTTTTACCGCAGTACTCGCAGTAACACTCTTCACCCCAGCTATATGAGGGCTCGTTGCAGTCATCGCATTTACACTCAAGAGGTGAAAACTCGCGGGTTTCCTTTTCGCAATCGTGGTAGGAGCAGTACGCGCAGTACTTTTCACCGCATGTGGCGCAGTAGGTGAACGAGTTGCAGGATCGGAAGTATCTGCCTGCAATACAATCATCTCCGCAGTAGTCGTAGGGGCATACAATAAGCTCTCCGACCTGATAATAGACAGAGCTTTCGGTATAGTGCTTTATCTTGTTGGCTTTGAGTATTTTATATGCTACGCTGTCCTGATGATTGCTCTCACCGACAGAGTTAAATGTATCCTCATAGTAGGAGCAAAGTATAACCTTGGCCTTTTCCTTATCTTCATCGCTGCCCTCTTTATACAGGCGCAAAATCTCCGGCACAGCAGCGGTAGAGAGGTTTTCGCTTGTCAGGTAGTAATAGTCGAGGCTCTTGCCCTGATCAAGATGGCGGGATATATTTATCTTTGCAACAAGAGCGTCGGTATTAATAAGGTTAAGAACAATTACCATTACGACAAACGTGGTTCCGATAACACCGTTAAAGTTGAACCTTCTTACCCATATACGCAGGAAAAGAATAAGGGTGGTAATTGCAATGGCTATAATTGCCCAACCGGCGATAACGCGGTTGCGTGAAAGATTATAAGCGTCAATATACATTCTCAGGCGGTAAAACGCCGAATAAACAATGATAAGGTTGGAAAGAGTAAGAATTGAAAGCGAAATCTTTATACCGAGCTTGCTGCCGCCGTTTTCCTTCTTTTTGGCAAGGAACATTGTCAGAGCGGCAAGCAGGAATGTAAAGACTATAACAGCAACAAGAGAGAAGAACCCGCTGCGGCAGTATTTAGCGTATGTGGTGCCGGAGGGGAGCTTCATGTTCCTGGGAAAGAGATACGCAAACTGAATGGCTACAAATATCAGGTAAACAATATCGCAGGCGAAAACAACTGTGGAAAGAACGGTTGCATCGAATCCCTTGAATCTGCCTGAGTCGGTATTTTCTTTCTTTTCGGCAATATAATAGCCGTAAATCCACGGAAACAGCCAAAGAGCAAGAAGTCCTCCGACTATAAGATCCAACCAGAAGCCTGTCCAGTCGATTTGTATATGATCCTTTATGTAGTTGATGACATAATGAAAAATTTCATCGGCCGAAGAAAACAGGGCAATCAGAATCGCAATAACGGGAAGGGAAATTACAAGACCAAGCAAAACCTTGCCAACGCTGCCCATTTTTCTTTTTTCACCGTTGCCGCCTGATTTCCCGAGACTTCTGAAGGCTGTTATTAGATTTTCAACCGGGGCAACAAAGATGCTGTAAAGACCTGCCAGAAAGTTCTTGAAGGAAAAAAACGGACTTGCGGAAAATCCGCATAAAAGCGGAAGCTGCAAAAGCTGCAGAACCAGAATGGTAAATGCAGAGAAGAAGGTCCACGGACCGGGCGCAAAGAATGCGCAGCAAACGGATAAAATTACTACTGCCGCGACCGAAAGCCATGCGGAAAGTTTAAATTTAACGCCCTTTTTAACAACAAACGGGATAAAGAACAAATAGAACAGGCCGGTGGTAATAAGAACGCCGGCTTCAAAACCGCCTCTTATTATGAATTCGGTGAATAAAAATCCGTAAACAAGAGTCAGTATGAACAAAAGTGCTCCGTTGGGATTATTCTTTGTTTTTGTTTCGCTAACTGAACTGTTCATAAATTACACCTCATATTTCTAAGAATTACCTTAGGGGATTGTTGCTTGCACTTTGATCCATTGCTTTAAACATTTTCTGAGTGACGGTGTCCTTTTCGGGGGCTACGGTTTTTCCGATAAACTTGCGTGCGGCCGTCCACGCCTTGCCGAGGTCGGCGGGCAGAAGTTCAGCCAGCCAGTCGGCATTGCTGCTGTTCTGTGCGACGCCGTTTAAAATAGTCATGGTTATGATGCTTTTAACGTCGGTGTCGCCGGAATTATACATACCTGCCAGAAATTCGATGAATTTTTCAAGCTTTGCGCTTTTGCCATCGCTGACAAGTTTGCACAGAGCGGGGGCTACGCACTCCTCGCAGAAACGGTTGGGCAGAAGCTGACCGTAGTGCTCCTTGTGGGCGAGCATGGGAGCCTTTGTTTCAGGCAAAAAGTTGGGAATTCGGTTTACAAAGAATACCGATCCGGTCTCGTCCGATTCCTTATCCTTTGCCTTGCGGGCGGGGGTGTAAGCGCTCTGACGGTTTGACACTTTGGGAGCGCTTGTGCCAACGGCGCTGTCAAGGGTCTCGACAAACTCGTTTGCAAGCGAAGTTGCCTGTGTTTTGTCATCTCCGCCCTCTTCGTCAAAAAGATAACTCTGGATTTTTGCGTACTCACCGTCGTCGGCGCCGCGCAGAAGATTAAATCTGCGGCCGGCAATGTCATACTGTACGGCTATCTTTTCGCCTTCCTTGGCAAACTGAGCCATAAGATCGCCGTCAGCCTGCTCAGCAGAAACAGGTGCAAAGCCGTGTTTGGCAAGAGCTTCTCCGATAATGCTTTTTACAAGGTCAAAATAAATGTTCTCTGTCATAATTTATCCTTTCTCTGTGATACGCTAATGATATCACAAATGTATTTTAATTGCAATATTTAAATAATGAAAATTAATATAATTTTGAAAAAATTAACTAAAAATTTTAGCGTAGTAATCTGATTCGGTTATCTGCCGTGAACAGTTGACACGGTTGATAACCGTATTTGAAACTGTCCGGCGGTAGTTTTCGTCCGCGCTCTGTCCGTGGCGGACGGAAAAGAGATCCAGAGAGGCATTGTAATAGACCTTTTCGGTCAGCCAGCTGCTGTCGCGCATAATGACTACCGACTCAGCCGAGGAGAAAATATCCCTGCCCATTAACATTCGCGAATCAAAAGAGAGTCCCAGCATATTGGAAAGGGTGGGCAGAATATCCACGCTGCTGCACAGCATATCGACCTTTTCTCTGCGCTGCCCGTCGTAAATGACGAACACACTTTCGTAGTAATCGTAGCTGTTATGGATTTTTCCTCCTGTCAGCGAAAGAATATCCTCCTTTTCAAGAGCATAAGGGTAGTGGTCGGCGGTCAGAGCTATAACTGTATCTTCAAGCTTGCCGGATTCGGACAGCTTTTTTAGAAGCAGTTCAAGAGCGCGGTCAAGTTCAATGTTGCCCGCAAGATATGCTTTTGCTCCGTCGGTGCATTTTAAGTTGTTTACAAGGTCACGGTGTTTTTTGGCCATGGCGTGGTCTTTAAGGTTATAAGGGCTGTGTCCGCTGTATGTCATATAGTAAACATGAAAGGGCCGCGGAGAATAGAGATAATCCTTTACCGAAGCCTCAATCATCTCCACGTCGGAGGCGGGAACGGCTTTGGGGTTTTGGAGCTTGAGTCCGCTGTCGGCAGCCTTAAACCGGTAGCCGAGATTCGGGTGGGTTACGTTGCGGTGATAAAAAAGCCCCGTGTTATTATGATAGGCAAAGGCGGCATAGCCCTTGGCTCTGAGCTGATTTGCAAGAGTAAAAGGGAAGTAAACGCTTGAGGAGACATCCATCGCCCAGGCGTCCGAGCGGGGCAGAAGTCCCGTCAGGACAGAGAATTCCGCATCGGAGGTTCCCGTGCCGAAAAGGGGTGCGTAAAAGTTTGTAAAGGTTATGCCCTCGTTGGTCATTTTATAAAGGGTAGGCGTAAGCTGAGGGTCGATGGCATACGGCGCAAGGCTCTCGCATACAAGCAGGATTATGTTTTTATCCTTGTAAACGCCGGTCATACTGTTTTTTTCGGTGGGAGCAACGGTCGAAAGATAATTGTCGATAGCCTTGACCGTTTTGTCATCTTCATTTTGCGCCAGAGCAGCAAGGTCAATATCCAGAATATTGTATCTGTTCTTCTGATCCGGTTCAAAGTCGGAAAGTCCGCCGTATTCCGGAATAAATGCTGCCCGACCGTTTGCGCCGAAGACCGTTCTGCGCAGGTCGGTGGTAAATGTGGTAACGGTACCGAGCTTTTCCACCGAAAGGTCGGTAGAGGGTGTGCCGAAATAGAGATCATAGGGTGATAATGCGTTTGTGCCGAAGGCAATCATCAATACAAAACAAAGCAAAAAGCCTGCCGCGGCAGTTCCGAGAGAGAAGAGGGGAATTTTGGCTGAAAACTTTTCCCCGTTGAATATCCTTTTGCCAAGAATAATATAGGCTAAAACCGGCAGAATGCTCGCGAGCAGATAAAACTTAACCCGCCATATAGAGGCAAACATTACTTTGAAAAACATAAATGCCTCTCCGCCGTTAAGCGCGGCGTATAATGTGCAGTAGGTTTTAAATATATCGTGATAAACAAGCTGGGTATCGAAAAATAAAAATATTAGTCCTAAAAATATGGGACAAATCCATTTTTGTGCCCTTCGCGGGAAAATTCCCGAAAAAAGATTAAGCACCGAGGCGTGCACAACTGAAAATAGCGGAATGAATAACAGTCCCACGCCCCAAAACAGATCGGCACATGATATGCGCAGCAGGGTTTCGTAAAAAATAAGGGTACAAAACCAGAATAAAAAGCCGGGATAAAAGAGTTTAAGCAGTTTTTTCATATAATTCATCCCTTTAAAATGGCAATAAGGTTATAAGCCATATTATTATAGCATATAAAAGTAAAAAAATCACGCAATTTTGTAATTGCGTGATAATATTTTTAAAATATGTTTTTTTAACCTATCTGGGCGAGCATACTGCCTGCCTGCGAGGGGGTAATAAATCCGCATTCCATAAGGTCTCCAATAACCTGCCGCTGGCGGATTTTAAGCATATCCGGGTTCCGCTCGTAATATGAGGGCGCTTTAGGAAGGCCGGCCAGAGTGACGCACATAAAGTCGGAAAGCTCCCGCGGTCTTCTGCCGTAGTAGTTTCGTGCGGCCTGACCTATGCCGTTGCTGCTTTTGCCGAAGTATATTGTGTTTGCGTAAAGGGTGAGTATCTCATCCTTAGAGTATTTGCGCTCGATGGCATAGGCGGCAAAAACCTCGGCAATTTTCCGTACAAAGAACTTATCGCCCGTAAAATAAAAGTTTTTTGCAAGCTGCTGGGTTATTGTACTCCCGCCCTGCTCAAGACTGAAGGATTTAAAATCGGTCACGGCCGAGCGGGCAAGCGAGCGAAAATCAAGCGCTCCGTGCTCGTAAAAGCGTCTGTCCTCGGTAGCGATCACCGCGTTTTTGTACATTTCGGGAATCTGCTCAAGGGGGACATAGTATTCGGAGGCTTTTATTATCTCAACCTTTTGCTCCAGCGACATCTGACCGACTGCCCTGCGGTATGTGTAATAGCCCAAAAGGAGAGCGCCTGCGCCAAAGGAAAAAACAAGTATCACAAAGGATAAAAATAATGCTGTAATGCGTTTTTTCATTATAAATCTCTTTATCCTTTCGGAAATATTAAAGTCTTACGGCAACACCGCGCTCGCCAAGGTACTGTTTTACCTCCGATATACTCAGCTCATTAAAATGGAAAAGCGAAGCCGCCAGCGCAGCCTGAGCTCCTCCCGCGGTCAAAGCGTCGTAAAAGTGAGCGCAGGTTCCCGCGCCGCCCGAAGCGATGACGGGGATATCGACCCTTGAGGATATAGCGTGCGTAAGTTCGATATCGTATCCTGTCTTCTGACCGTCGCAGTCCATGCTTGTAAGCAGAATCTCTCCCGCTCCAAGCTCTTCGGCGCGAACAGCCCACTCAACGGCGTCAATGCCCATATCCACTCTGCCGCCGTTTTTGTAAATTGACCACCCACCGTCTTCGCGGCGCTTTGCGTCAATAGCTACAACCACGCACTGACTGCCGAAACGGTAAGCCGCTTCGCTTATCAGCGAGGGATTGAGTATAGCTGCCGAGTTTACCGAAACCTTATCGGCGCCCGCGTGCAAAAGGGCCGAAAAATCCTCCACCGTGCGGATACCTCCGCCAACGGTAAGGGGGATAAACACCTGCTCGGCAACTCTGGTCACAAGGTCGATGATTATCGAGCGGTTGTCGGAGGATGCGGTGATATCCAGAAATACGAGCTCATCTGCTCCCGCGGCGTTGTATGCCGCAGCCGCTTCGACCGGGTCGCCCGCGTCGCGCAGCTCGACAAAGCTGACGCCCTTGACCACTCTGCCGTTTTTTATATCAAGACAGGGAATAATTCTCTTTGAAAACATAAAACTGAAAAATCTCCTTACTCGTTATTCTGCTCTCTCGGTAAATCGGCGCAGCATCTCAAGACCTACGTCGCCGCTCTTTTCGGGATGGAACTGGCAGGCAAAAAGGCTGTCCTGCTCGACCGCGGCGTGAATGTGCACACCGTATTCTGTGGTGGCGGCAACGATTTCCGGCTGCTCGGATTTAAGATAGAAGGAATGAACAAAATAAACGTACGAGTTGTTTTTTGTGGTGCCAAGAACGCCGTCGTTTTTCCTTATTTCAATATCGTTCCAGCCGATGTGGGGAACTTTAAGTCCCATATCCTTCGGGATTGCGACGATTTTGCCCTTAAAAATTCCCAGACCCTCCACGCCGGGACTCTCCTCGCTGCTCTCAAAAAGTATCTGCATACCGAGGCATATTCCAAGGAAAGGTTTTCCGTCGGCTATTATATTTTTAACGGGGTCTTTCAGTCCCGAACTTTCCATCGACCTTACGGCGTGCTCAAACGAGCCTACGCCGGGCATTATAACGCCCGAACACTGGCGCAATTTTGCCGGGTCGCTTGTGACCACGCAATCGGCGCCTATAAATTTTAATGCGTTAACGACGCTGTAAACATTTCCCGCGCCGTAATCTATAACAGCAAGCATAATAATCTCCTAAAAAATTTTTATATCCCGTATTATAGCAGTAAATCATTTACTTTTAAAGGGGTTTTTAAAAAAAGAGTGTTATTTTACTTTAAATTGTGGTACTATCATTAATAAATCCGAATTTCGGAGGGGTTACGATGGATTATTTAAGCATAGTAGGTATAGCGATAGGTCTTTCGATGGACGCTTTTGCCGTCTCGCTGACCGCCGGGGCGGTCAACCCGGATATCAGAGCGGCTAAAACCTGCAAGATAGCCGGAGCGTTCGGACTTTTTCAGGCTTTTATGCCCATGATAGGCTGGGCGGTGGGAGCGGCGTTTGCCGGGTTTATCGGCGCGGTTGACCACTTCATAGCATTTATTCTGCTTGGGTACATTGGCGGCAAGATGATTTACGACAGCCTTAAAAAGGATGACAACGACTTCGAGGTTGAAAGCCGCGATATGGACAACAAAACCCTGCTTTTAATGGCGGTGGCAACAAGCATTGACGCTCTTGTAACCGGGATCATTCTGCCCACGGCGGTGGGAGCGTCGACCCTCTGGCTGATGATTATCGCCGTTTCGATAATAGGGATAATCACCTTTTCTCTCTGCGCCGCGGCAGTATATATAGGCAAAAAATTCGGTCTGCTTTTAAAGGGAAAGGCGGAAATCCTGGGCGGCGCGGTACTTATAGCGATAGGCGCAAAAATACTTATAGAACATTTGTTCTTCCAGTAACAGCAAAAGACGGAAAAGGCGATAAACCTTTTCCGTCTTTTCATATTAAGCCGTTTTTATTTTTGCCGATGATGCTGACAATTCCGCCTGCAATTAAAAGCAGTTTTTTATTGCGCTTTTCTCATAAAATCGGGGCTTATGTTCAAGCACCGGCTGAGATTTTCTGTATCAGTAGGCAAGCTTATAGGAGAATAAAATCATTCCGTCAAGATCCAACTGCATTATTTTGGTCAGATTTTCGGACGTTCTGTCTACCCAGATAAAAATCCTGTTGTTTGTGCATACAAGCCAGTCAATTTCACCGTCGGCCTTAAATACCTTTTCCACCTTATTAAACCCGGGATTTATTTTGTAAAGGCAGTCGCCGCGGGCAGCCAAAAGATAATCGTCGGTAAAATTGATTTTTACACCGTCGCTTAAAACAAGCGGGAGTTTTTGCTCGGTTTTGGCGTCGATATTATAGCAGAACATTTCGGACGTATTTGTTTCGGGGAAATAAACATCGTAAAAAATACAGCCGTTTCTTATGGCGGTAATACTGCAGTTTGTTTTTTCAACAATCTTTTCGGCATTTTTTATCTGCCCGTCAAAAACGCATATTCCGTCTGCCGACTCTACATACAGCCTGCCGTTATATTCTGCAAAACCAAAGTAGTTTTCCCAAAAGCCATTAATAAGAAGGGCCGCCGTGGACTCGCCGTACTTTATGCAATATAAATTGCCGTCTTTGACAAAGTATATGACATCCTGACCGTAAAGGCAGTCGTTAATCTCAGTCAATACCGTTTCTTTACCGTCACGGTTTGATATCAGATAGTAGGGATCGCCCTCGTCGCCCTCCCACTTAATGTAATACAGCACGCCGTCTTTTTCCAAACAGCCCCATGCGTTTTGGGCTATAAAAGGTTTGTCGCCGCCGTTAGGGTTTACCCGGTGCAGCTCGTAGACAAGACCGGGTTTATCGTTAAGGGGCAGGGTCATATAAACCTCATCGCCTGCGTCGCCGACAAAGGAGTAGTAGGTTCCGCTGTCGGTACCCCGCTTATTAAGCCTATACTGCATAAGGGGGTTGTCGTCAGCAAATGATATTCCAGATACGGGCAGGTCGGCGTCAACGTCAATAAGACCGTAAAAATCAGACATGACAGGGGCGGTTTCGCTAGCCGTATCATCGCCCGAAGAAGCGGGAGTTTTCCCTCCGCACCCCGCCAAAGACAGCGCAAATATAAGACATAAAACAACCGCGATTATTCTTTTCATAACCAAAACCGTCCTTTCATTTATAAAGTTAATCTATACTTGTCAATTATATTTTAATACTAATTTATTTAATTGTAAATATTGCACTTTTAACAAAAAAACAGCCGGAGATTTGTCAAAACCACCGGCTGTAAATCATTTAGCTATTTGTTTTGGATTTCTTTTTGCGCAGAACGCTTATCAGAACAATAATAGCGCTCAAAATCATAACCGCGCACGCAAAGGCCAAAATCAGCGGCAAAATAGCAAAAGCTTTGTCTGGCTGCTGCGGGGCGGGAGTATCCGCTTCGGAGGAGGCGTCGTCATCACCGATAAGCTCGTAACTGATACCGTTAGCCTCGGCGTATCTGTGCGCGTATGAGCCGCCGTAACACCTTATTACCGCTTCGGTATCAAAATCAAAAGCATTGTCTCCGATAAATATAACGCTTTCGGGTATTGTGACCGTTCCCTCCGGGATTCCTTCAAAGGCATAAGAGGATATGCTGACGGTACCCTCTCTTACTTCACATTCATTGCCTATTGCAAAGACGTCTATCAAATGGTTGCCGATATACAGCATATCGTCATCCCAGTTGCTGCTTGTGTTGTAATAATCGCAATAGTGAAAAGCGTATTCTTCAATTTTTACAACGCTGTCGGGAATGGTTATCCCGGAAAGTTTGCCGCAGTCGCCGAATGCCTGCCAGCCGATGCGCGTTACGCCTGCCGGGACAGCTATGCCCGAAATGCTGTCACAATCATAAAAAGCGTCGACGCCGATAGTTTTAAGACTGTCGGGGAAAACTATACCGTCAATAGCTTCGCAGTGCCAAAAAGCGCAGTCGCCGATGTTTTCAAGACCGCTTCCGAAATTCACGCTTTCAAGCAGGGAGCAGCCTCCAAAAGCCTCATCTCCGATGTCGGTCACACTGTCGGGAAAACTGATGCCTGTCAGGTTGTCATTGTCGCCGAATGCGTATTCGCCAATAATTTTAACGCCATCGGGAACCGTATATGAGCCTTTTTTGCTGCCGGGGTAGTGCAGCAAAGCGGATTTATCCTTGTTATAAAAAACACCGTTTTTGTCGTTTGAATAGTATGGATTTTCGGGATCGACCGTCACGGATTTGAGATTTCGGCAGTCAGAAAGCGCGAGGCTGCCTATGCTCTTTACGCTTGCCGGAATTGTTATGCTCTTTATGCCGGAACATCCTGAAAACGCGCTGTCGATAACACTAACGGTACCTTCTTTGATGTTAAAACTACCTGTCACGTCGCTGTCAACGCTTATCAGATGATTTCCGACATATAACGCGCCGTTCTTGTAGTTTTTGCGGTTCTCCGCAATGGGGGTTTCCGCAAACACCATTGTGCCGATATCGGTAAGGGTGTCGGGTAAATCAACCCTTTCAAGTTTTCGACAATCCCAAAATGCCCATTCGCCCAGATATTTTACGCTGTCAGGGATGGTTACGCTTTCAAAATTGCACCCCGCGAAAGCTTCTTTGCCTATTCCTACAACGCTGTCGGGAATGTTTATGCCCGTAATGGATAAACATCCGGAAAGTGCACTAGATGCAATGCTGAGTGTGCCGGGCTTTACCGTGTAACTTCCGCTTACAGTTTTTTTAACTTCGAGAAGATGCTTGCCGACATATAACGAACTGTCCTCCCAGTTGTCGCGGTTGTCGTAAAACTTTGTGTTTCCGATGATATAGTCGCCGATTTTAAATACGCTGTCGGGAATGTTTATGCTTGAAAGTTTATAGCATTCGAAGAATGCGAAGTCGGGAATACTGGTAACGCCGTAATCTATAACAACGTCTGTTATGGGCAGATTTTGCTCTCTCCAGGGCGAATCGGTCATCTCTCCGAAGCCTCTAACGGTAAGCGTTCCGTTATCGTCAAATCTCCACGTGAGATTATCTCCGCATCTGCCCTGGTATGCCGCGCCCGCCGCAAAGGGGATACTCAGCACGGTCAGCAAGCATACCAAAAATAAAGAAATTATCTTTTTCATTTCGATCCTCCTAAATACTCTTGAAAGTGCTTTCTTAGAATATAACAATTTCCACCCATTGTAAAGGCTTTTTTACTAATCTGTAACAATAATTACAGAAATGTAATTTTTTACAAAAAAACAGCCGGTGCTTGCATAAAAGCACCGACCGTAAACCGTTTAGCTATTTGTTTTTGGTTTTCTTATTGATTAAAACAATTATCAAAATAATAAAAGCAATTAGAAATACGGCAATGCGTACATTGGCTAAATTTACCGACGAAGAAAAAGATTCTTTGTCTGAACCGATAGTCTTGAAATCAATTTTATTTTTCTCTGCGTACGTCTGAGCGTATGAGCCCTCATTACCGTAAATGGTCAGTTTGTCGCACTCTGAAAACGCACCATCACCAATGCTTGTTACGCTGTCTGGAATTGTTATGTTTGTTAGGCTTTCACAATAAGAAAACGCATAATTACCAATGTTTGTTACGCTGTCTGGGATTGTTATCTCAGTTAGGTTGGTGCAATTTGAAAACGCACCATCACCAATGCTTGTAACGCTGTCTGGGATTGTTATGCTTGTTAGATTGTTGCAATGAACAAACGCATATTCACCAATGCTTGTTACACTGTTAGGGATTGTAATGCTTGTTAGGTCTTCGCAGCCACCAAACGCACCACTACCAATACTTGTTACGCTGTCGGGGATTGTTATGCTTGTTAGGCTTTTGCAATCTTCAAACGCAGCTCTACCAATGCTTGTTACGCTGTCGGGGATTGTTATGCTTGTTAGGCCGTAGCAGCCACAAAACGCAGATTCGCCAATACTTGTTACGCTGTCGGGGATTGTTATGCTTGTTAGGCTTTTGCAATGTGCAAACGCACTTTCACCAATGCTTGTAACGCTGTCTGGGATTGTTATCTCAGTTAAGCCGGTGCAGCCTGAAAACGCAGAATCACCAATGCTTGTTACGCCGTCGGGGATTGTTATGGTTGTTAGGCTTTTGCACCCTTCAAACGCACCATCACCAATGCTTATAACGCTATTAGGAATTGTTATGCTTGTTAGTTTTTCACAATGACTAAACGTGTACGCACCAATGCTTGTTACGCTGTCTGGGATTGTTATGCTGGCCAGGCGCCAGCAATTATGAAACGCGTTTTCACCAATACTTGTTACGCCATTTTTTATGGTGACTTTTTTTATAAAGTCTCTATTTTTATGCCATGGTGAGGTATATGAGTCAAAATTATCCATATCCCCCGTCCCGCCGATGGTAAGCAAACCAGAATCATCAAGAGTCCA
>JAFRVM010000209.1 GCA_017438505.1 Clostridia bacterium
CGGCGGAAAAGATAACTGTGGAATTACTGCCGTTACAGCCGGATGACCGCGAGCAGTTCATACTCGACAATCAGGAAGCGTTTAATTACGGCTCCTCGGGAGAGTTCGGCATGCGCGATGACCATTTTGAAGAGGACGGTAAGGTTATAACACCCGCTCCGACAATTGGATAAGTGCTGCAAAAGAATAAGCAAAAAAATGACTGCGCATAGTTATAGCAAAATATCAAAAATACCGATTGGAGAAAAATCATGACAAAAAATGAATACCTGAAGCAGATTGATAATGTGATAGAAAACGGAAAATACAAAGATAACTGGCAATCTCTGTCGCATCACAAGACACCCGGTTGGTATTACAGAGACAAGTTCGGTATTTTTATTCACTGGGGAATATACAGCGTCCCCGCCTTCGGCAACGAGTGGTATGCCAGGACGATGTACGACAAAAACCACAGGGAATTCGAGCATCATATAAAGACCTACGGCACACAGGATAAATTCGGCTACAAGGATTTTATTCCGATGTTCAAAGCCGAAAAATTCAGCGCGGAAGACTGGGTATCACTCTTCAGAAAAGCAGGCGCAAAATATGTTATGCCCGTGTGTGAGCATCACGACGGTTTTGCAATGTATGACACTGAGTTTAACCGATGGAATGCCAAAGCGATGGGTCCCTGCAGAGATGTCGCCGGCGAAATCAAAGCAGCCTGTGAAAAAGAGGGCCTGACTTTCTGCGCGTCCACTCACAGAGCTGAGCACTATTTCTTTATGAATATGGGCAGAACCATAGACAGCGATGTGAATGATGAAACATACCGCGATTTTTACGGCCCGGCATATTACTGTCCCGAGCTTGACAGCGGCACGCTTCACATTACCACAGCCGATACATATTCCATCGGCGCGGACAAGGAATGGCTCGAGGACTGGCTTGTGCGCACCTGCGAGCTTGTTGACAGATATCAGCCCTCCATTCTCTATTTTGACTGGTGGATTCACAATCACTCTTTCAAACCGTATCTTAAAAAGCTCTGCGCTTACTACTATAACCGCGCGGACGAGTGGGGCAAAGAGGTAACTATCAACTACAAACACGAGGCATTTCCGCCGACCGTTGCCACATTTGATGTGGAACGCGGTGCATTGACAGATATCTCACCCGTTCCATGGCAGACAGATACGGCAATCGGCAAGCATTCCTGGGGCTACAGAGCGGATAATGAATACAAATCCGGCAGACAGATAATCTGCGACCTGATTGATATTGTAAGCAAAAACGGCATGCTGCTGCTGAATATCGGCCCGAAATCCGACGGCACAATAACCGTTGAAGAGACCGCCGTTCTGCTCGATATCGGAGCATGGTTTGAGAAAAACGGCGAGGGCATTTACGGCACAACCTTCTGGAAGCAGTTCGGCGAGGGCGAAGTCAACAATGAAGACGGCTTTTTCAAAGATAACGACGAAAAAGCTTTCACCGGAAAGGATTTCAGATTCACATATAAAGACGGATTTGTATATGCTTTCCAGATGCGCCCCGACGGAAACGACGTAAAAATCAAAGCAATGAAAAAACACATTCCTCACGATTTTCTTGTAAATTCCGTCACTTTGCTTGAAACGGGTGAAGAGCTTGCGTTTGAGAGAAACGAAAACGAAATGATAATCCACACAAACGGCTGTATGAGTGATAAACCGCTCTGTTTTAAAATTGAAGTTGATTGATGGATAATCTGATTGCAAAATGGATATTACCGGAAGACAGCACAGAACTGCCGGTGTTCCGGAAGAGTTTTGAACTGAACAGCGGCGTAAAAGAAGCCAGGGCGTATATCAGCGGCCTCGGCTTGTTTGAGTTGTATATTAACGGCAGAAAAGCGCACGACACCTTCTTCGAGCCGGGCGAAAGCGTTTATGAAAAGACGGTTTACCTGTGTGAATTTGACATAGCGGAATATCTTGTCAAAGGCATAAACACTGTAACCGTTCATCTCGGCAACGGATTTTATCATAACGCAAAAAATCAGAACAACCGCCTGAACAGAAC
>JAFRVM010000210.1 GCA_017438505.1 Clostridia bacterium
AGAGCGCAAAATAGAAGAACAGGAACTTGAAAAAGATAAAAATTGGATTTTAACAACTAAAGCCGGAAAAGAACATGCTGCAAAAATCCGTGATATATCAGATGAAAAACAGAAATGGGTTCGGCGTCTATACCAAGCATACCCGCGGTAACATCGCACAGCTTTTCAAAGGGCAGGCAGGTGTGTCCGTTGGCAAGATTGTGGCGCAGAACATAAGTAAGTCCCGCCCGCACGCGGTTGCAGTCGTTTTGCAGATATTCCATGCTCATGGCAATGGAGTCTGCCCGCTCAAAGGAGATATGTATGCCCGAGGAGCACAGAAGGTAGGGGTTTTCCTTTATCTTCTCGGTGGATACAGTGCCCCAGCGCTTCCATATGCGCAGTGATTCGGCGGGGGTAAGACCGTACTGACCGAAGAACATCATGGCCTCGCGTATGCCGAACTGCTCCTTAAAGCTCTCGGCGATTTTTTCCGCCTTTGATTTGCTTATTCCCTCGACCTCGGCAAGCCTGTGCGCCTCTTTTTCCATTATTTCAAGAGCGCTGTCGCCGAACTTTTCTACAATTCTTCCCGCCAGGACGGGACCGATTCCTTTAATAGCACCCGAGGAAAGATAGCGGAAAATAGCGTCGGCGCTTGCGGGCAGATTGCGCTCGCAAAGCTCCGCTTTAAACTGTCTGCCGAAGGTAGGGTGGCTCTGCCATGTGCCGTGCAGACAAAGCTCCTCGCCTGCAAAAAGCTCGGGCAGAACGCCCACAACTGTAATAAGCTCGTCTTTATTGTCAAGCTCAAGCACGGTGAATCCGTTGTCCTCGTTTCTGAAGGTCACCGATTCAACAGTGCCGCGCAGCTCGGATAATTTTTCATCGGTATTCTGATTCATTGTCCGTTTTCACTTTCGATAGATTTTGATGTGGTAATTTTATCATATTTTTATGTTTTTGGCAATGATTTGCAGAGGCGCGGAGGACAAATTTCTTTTGTATATTTTACATAAAGAATATATCCGGGTTTTGTAGAAAGTAAAAAGAGGCGTTTTTGGCATTAATATATGAGCATTTTGTAAAAAATGACCTTAAAACATCAATATGCACATATTTAACTGTTGAAATTTTTGGCTGTTTTATGTAAAATGTAATAGGTATATTGCAATTGAGGGCTTTTTTGTTTGTATATTTACCAAAACAGTACAAACAAAAAGACCGAACATAAATCTTGAAAAGAGGTATTTTGATGTCAAACAGACTTTTCCAGAATGTCATATATCAGATGCACGAGGCGATTGACAGGAAAATAGGCATTATTGACGACACATCCGTAATAGTTGCCTGCAGCGATGTTTCGCTTGTAGGCAGTATCAACGACGAGGTAAGACTTGCCAACCTTACAACAAACGAGCTTTTTACCTTTGAGGGCTTTACCTATAAGCCTGTAGAGGAAGGCGTGCATATCGAATATGCCGTTTTTGTCGAGGGCGAAGATGAGTATGCGGTTCGCTTTGCCAATATTCTTGCTGTTTCCATCAGTAATATTAAAGAATATTACGATGAAAAGTATAATAAGGGCAATTTTATCAAGAATGTTATTTTGGATAACATTCTTCCCGGCGACATTTACCTCAAGGCACGCGAGCTTCGCTTTAATGCCGACGTCAGCAGAGTGTGCATGCTCATACGCATAACCTCTCCGGTCGATATCTCGGTATTCGACGTTCTTCAGAACCTCTTCCCCGACAAGACAAAGGATTTTGTTATCAACATCAACGAAAACGATATCGCTCTTGTCAAGGAGATCCATCACGGAACAGAGTCCAAGGACCTCGAAAAGCTGGCTCGCTCTATTGTCGACACCCTTTCGGGCGAGTTCTACATTCACTGCGCAATCGGTATAGGCACAAGCGTAAACGGTATCAAGGAGCTTGCGCGTTCCTTTAAAGAGGCTCAGGTAGCGCTTGAGGTAGGTAAGGTATTCGATACCGAAAAGACCATTGTCCGCTATGACAATCTCGGTATTGCACGTCTTATTTATCAGCTTCCCACCACTCTTTGCGAGATGTTCCTGCGCGAGGTATTCAAAAAGGGCTCCATTGAGTCGCTTGACCAGGAAACACTGTTTACAATTCAGAAGTTCTTTGAAAACAACCTCAATGTTTCCAAGACCTCGAGAAAACTGTTTGTTCACAGAAATACACTTGTCTACCGTCTTGAAAAGATCAAGAAGCTCACAGGTCTTGACCTTAGAGAATTTGACCACGCTATCGTATTCAAGGTAGCTCTTATGGTCAAGAAGTATCTTATGGCAAATCCTGTTAAGTATTAATGCGGCGTAAAACTTTAGTTTAGAGATGTAACCAGAAAGAAGGAGAAAAAAGGCATGATAGAGTTTGATCATGTGTCGATGGCGTATGAAAACGGCACAGAAGCTCTGAAAAATGTGAGCCTGAAGATAAACAAAGGGGAG
>JAFRVM010000211.1 GCA_017438505.1 Clostridia bacterium
CCGGTTGCCTTTTGTCTTGGCGAGAGGCAGCGCAGCGATACATTTATTACTCACTACGAAAAGGCACTGCCGGAATACGAGGGCGCTTACGCTCTTATAAACCGTGAATTTGCAAAAAACACCGTAGGTAATTTTAAATATATAAACCGCGAAGAGGACACCGGGCAGGAGGGACTTCGCAAAGCGAAGCTCTCTTATCATCCTGCGATTCTTCTTGAAAAATATTTTGTTACTTTAAGGGGATAAATAAAATATGTTCAGTCTGGCAACCCCTAATATGTCCCAAAAACTTCTGGAAATATGGAGATTGTCTTTTGACGATTCTCCGCAGTCCACCGAGCTGTTTTTCAAATACCGCTTCAAGTACGAAAACTGCGCGGTATACAGCACGCCGGAGGGACTGCCCGTGGCTATGCTGAATATGATTCCCACAGAGGTTACAGAGGATAATATAGTTGAGCCGGTGCAGTACATTTACGGCGCGGCCACCCACCCCGATTACAGGGGAAAGGGCATTATGACCTCGCTTATCGAGTTTGCCCGCCGCACTGCCGAGCTGCGCAGACAGACCTATCAGGCGCTTGTTCCGGCATCAAAAGAGCTTTACGGTTTTTACGGCAAGCAGGGCTTTGAAACCGCATTTTATATCCGCAAGGTATATATGACCCGCAGGGAGCTTGTAACACTTCTGAAAAAAAACGCTGGCCGCAAAAAACGTCAGCTTTACTTCAATACGCTCGACGCCGAGCAGATAGCCCGTCTGCGCAGGGACGTTTATGCCGAGCGTGAGGGTTATGTCCTCTGGGGTGTGTATGATGTCGGCTATGCTGCTCAAAGCGCTACCGTAGCCGGCGGAGAGGTCTTTACAGTTACCGACGGAATTGACGCGGGATGCGCATTCTGTCATGAATACGAACAGGGCAAAAGGGTTGTTATTTCGGAGTTTATATGCGGCAACCGCTTTGAGGAGGATTTTATTTCCTCACTGCTTGCGCGTTTTCCCCACTGTGAAAAGTTTGAAATTCGGATGCCGCCCTACGACGGATTTTTCAGAGAATACGGCGCAATTGAAAAATTCGGTATGCTGCGCTCGGTAAACGGGAAAAAAGCGGCCAACCTTTTATCGCTTTCCGATATTCATGTTCCGTTTTTAGGTCTGGCACTTGATTGAGTTAGAAAGGAGCTTTTTTAGTTAAAATGGTTTATGTTTTTTTGGCTGAGGGCTTTGAGGAGATGGAGGCGCTTATCCCCGTAGATGTTCTGCGCAGGGGAAAAGTGGATGTAAAAACCGTTGCGATAGGCGGCGGGAAAACCGTTTGCGGTTCGCATAAAATAAGCGTAAACGCCGATATATCGGAGGATGAGTTTTCGCCTTCCGACGCGCAGGCGATAATTCTGCCCGGAGGAATGCCCGGAACGCTTAATCTTGAAAAAAATCAGACGGTAAAAAACGCAATAAATTATTGCGAGGAGAATAAACTTTTAATATGCGCTATTTGTGCTGCTCCGAGCATTCTCGGAAAAATGGGTCTGCTTGAGGGCAAAAATGCCGTGTGCTTCCCCGGATTTGAGGACGCTCTTTTAGGAGCAAGGCTCTCGGACGGAATTGTTTGCGCCGACGGCAATATCATTACCGCAAAGGGTGCGGGCGCCGCTCTTGATTTTGCGGTAAAAATACTTGAAAAATTAACCGGCGGTGAAAACGCCGAAAAAACAGAAGGAGCGCTCCAAAGACGATGAATGATATGTACACGGGCGTTTTGCAGGAAAAGCAAAAATTCAGGGATTTTTTCAACGAATACCGAAAAAATCTCTCGGCTACGGCAAAAAGAGGGATGGATGTTGAGATAATCGTACGTCTGCTCTCCGCCGACTGTTACAACAGCGCAAAAACGGTGCTCACCTATGTTTCGCTTGACAGTGAGATAGACACAATGGGCTTTATCCGCGCCGCCCTTGCCAACGGTAAAAGGGTTGCCTGCCCGAGGTGCGGTGATGCCACGGGGCAGATGGATTTTTATTTTATCGACGGCACCGAACAGCTCCAGAAAGGGGCTTTCGGAGTCCTTGAGCCCACCGGGAGACAGATGGTTGATAAGATTTTTTACGATCAGAGCATCTGCATTGTCCCGGGTCTCGGCTTTGACGCCGCCGGTCACAGACTCGGCTACGGTCAGGGCTTTTACGACAGGTTCTTATCGGAATACACGGGAGTAAAAATCGGACTTGCATATTCGGGATGTGTAAAATACACTCTTCCGCATGAGTCCTTTGATGTTCCCGTTGATTATATAATAACGGAAAGTTATGTAAGAAAAATAAAAAAATAAAAAGGGCTTTCGCTAGA
>JAFRVM010000212.1 GCA_017438505.1 Clostridia bacterium
CTGCCCGATATCAAGCAGGTAAGGCGAGCCAAGACCGTTGAGCTTTGCAATTTTCTCATAATCGGTGTTAAACTTTAGCGCAATCGTCCATAAAGTATCTCCCGGTTTAACGGTGTACCAGAAATACTCATCTTCGTATTGCGAATTGCCCTTTGAAAAATCCTTATATGCGTAATCGAGATTTACACCTATTGAAGCTCCTTCTATCTGCTCATCCTCCGCGTACTGAACCACCGCCGCGCTGTCGCCCTGCCTTCCGTCAAGCAGCCATAAATCGTATCCGCTGTCCTCAAAAATCTCCGCCTGCTCTGCCGTGCAGCCTATTAAGGGTGTATAACCCACATCTGACAGCATGCCGCAAAGATATACAATTACATCCTTTTTAAATCCGTTTTCACATCTTACTCCTACAGGAAAGTCAAGCTCCTCACCGTTTAAAACCTCAAGCAGAGCTCTGCCCTCATCCTGCGCATCCGAAGTGTTTTCCGCAAGGCTTTCAAGATAAGCTCCGCACAGCATATCAGCTTCTTTTGCCCCATGCAGATTTTCTTTAAATAAACTGTCGACGGCTGAGCCGAAGCCTGCCCGCAAAAGGACGAAATCAAAATTTCCTGCCGCCTTTTCCCAGTCAATTTCTCCGTTCCAGGAGGAAGCGTCAAAGCCCCTCAGCATAAAATCATTATTCATATAATCCCCCTATGTAAAATGTAATGAAAAAGCTCCTGCACTTATATTATGCCCACACGTTTTTTTCGACACCTAAATTCGTATTTTTATATTGATATTTACATAAAAATAATGTATTATATATTGTAGAATATTTAGACAGGGAGGCTCTATAATGAATCAGTATAATAAATCAAGCGTAGGAAAAGTACGCAGAGCTCACAACTCCTCCGGAAGAGAACATCAGCACCGCGCCAACAAAACCGAGCGCTTTATTTATACAATATTCACCGTAATCGCTTCTGCACTTTGCATAGGCATTTTGCTCTTTATCTTTGTTTTTAAAATTATGATTTTCACCGGAGATTCCATGAAAAGCACCCTTACCGAAGGCGACAAGCTGCTTGTAAACCTGCTTGATAAAAAGCCTGCTCCCGGAGATATTGCCGTAATAGTCGGCAGCAAGGGCACAAACCGAGCAGTAAAAAGGGTCATTGCAACCGAAGGCGATACCGTGCTTATCGACTACGAGAATGACATAGTTTATATCAATAATATCCCCCTTGACGAACCGTATATTCTCGATAAGGATATGATTGAAACCGGAGATATCGAGTTTCCTTTTACCGTGCCCGCAAACAGCTATTTTGTTCTGGGCGACAACCGCAACGTATCCCTTGACAGCAGATTTGACGAGCTCGGAATAGTTCCCCAAAAGAACATAATCGGCACGGTTCTTTTAAAATATAACCGGAATGAAAGGGTTAAAATTCTTGAAAAGACCCCCATTGACACCGACATCGAGGAATGGTTTTTCGACCTTCTTTCGAAAATAACAAAGTAAACCATGAAAAAAACAGTAATATACTTTGGTAATTTTATTCTTCCCGACTGCAACGCCGCCGCACACCGTGTGGTTTCGGTGGGTAAAATTTTAAGAGAGATAGGGTATAATACCGTTTATCTCGGCATAGGCGACCCAGATGAGCGCTTTGACGGTCTGCGGTCTGTGGAAAACTCATATGGCTTTGATATGTTCGAGTCGGCATATCCCGCCGGAAATATTGAGTGGGTAAAAAGATTAACCGATGTAAGCGGCATCGAGCAGCTAATAAAAAAATATCAGGGCGTTCGTGAGATAATTCTCTATAACGCCCCTTACGCCACCGTCTGCGCCGCGTCAAAGCTTGCAAAAAAATACAATATTAAACTTCTTTTCGACTGCACCGAGTTATGCGACGTTACCGAAGGCTCTCTGGCAAAGAGAATAATAAAAAAAGCCGATGCTTATTTTACAAAGAACAGTATGCCAAAAAAGATCGACGGACTTATTGTTATAAGCTCTTTTATGGAGAGATTTTTTGAGAAATTCCAAAAGCCGATGGTACGGCTAACCCCTTTGGTTGATATCGGCGACCCCATATGGCACGGCACGCCTATAAAGTCGGCTTACAAAAAATCCTTCTGCTTTGCCGGAACTATCGACGCTTCAAAGGATTTTGTCAATGAAATTGTTAAGGCCTTTACACAGATAACCGACCCGGATATCGGCCTTGACGTCGTTGGTGTTGCCGAAGAGGACTTTAAAAATAAGTACCCCGATATTCTGCCAGCAGGCGGGAGCAAAAACATTACGTTTTTCGGCAGACTTTCACATGCCGAAACAATTGCCCATGTTCTCGGAGCGGATTATTACATTTTTATCCGACCCTCCGATCTTCGCAACAACGCCGGTTTTCCGACAAAATTTACCGAGGCGGCCACAAGCGGTGCGCCGATAATTACCACAAACGTCAGCGACATAGGAGATTATATCGGCAAAAGCATTAAGGGTTATATTGTGTCCGATACAAACGCGGAAACAATAAAAAAAACCGTGCTTAAAGCCGCGGCTGATTTTGATCCTCAGGAAAAAGCCGACCGTGAGCTTCTGGCTGTTTTCGACTACCGCAGCAACGTTCTAAAATTAGCCGACTGGATTGGTGAATTAATAATATCGTATGCCCTCACCCAAAAATGAGGGCATTAATTTTTAAATATGTGTTGAAAAAAAATCTAATATAACTTATAATAATACATTAGGATACTAACAAATTATTTGGGATTATTCTTTTCCCGGTTTATTTTTGGAGGAATCAACAGGTTATGAAAAAGCTATTGCAAGGTAACGAGGCAGTCGCCCGCGGTCTTTTTGAAGCGGGTGTAAAGGTCGTTTCCAGTTATCCCGGCACCCCCAGTACCGAGATAACCGAATTTGCCTCTAAGTATGATGAGATTTACAGCGAGTGGGCGCCCAATGAAAAGGTTGCCGACGAGGTTGCCATCGGCTCGTCCTTTGCCGGCGGACGTTCCTTCTGCGGTATGAAGCACGTCGGACTCAACGTTGCCGCCGACCCGGTGTTTACCCTTTCCTACATAGGCGTTAACGCGGGACTGGTAATCGGTGTTGCCGACGACCCCGGTATGCACTCCTCTCAGAACGAGCAGGATAGCCGTCACCACGCCATCGCCGCTAAAATTCCTGCGATTGAGCCTTCGGATTCTGCCGAATGTCTTTAATTTACAAAGCTTGCTTATGAACTCAGCGAAAAATTCGATACACCCGTACTGCTTCGCCTTTGCACAAGGGTTGCACATTCGCGCAGTATTGCCGATGTCGGCGAGCGTACCGAGCCACAGATAAAGCTCTATGAAAAAGACGCCGTCAAAAACGTAATGATACCCGCGTTTGCCAGAATAAAGCATCCAAAGGTTGAGGAGCGCACAAAGGCTCTTGCCGCTTATGCCGAGACCTCCCCTCTCAACAGGGTTGAAATGCACGACACAGAGATAGGTATTATTACCTCCGGTATTTCTTACTGCTATGCACGCGAGGCACTTGGCGACGGTGCAAGCTATCTTAAACTCGGCATGGTCAACCCCCTGCCGGTTGAGATTATAAAGGATTTTGCCTCTAAAGTAGATAAGCTTTATGTTATCGAGGAGCTTGACCCCATTATCGAAAATCACTGCCGCGCAAACGGAATCGAGGTTATCGGCAAGGAGCTTTTCCCTGTCTGCGGCGAGCTCTCTCAGGCAATCATCCGAGAAAAGATTCTCGGCACTCTTCCCGAGGTTACCGAGCTTGACGTCAAGCTTCCTCCCCGTCCCCCCGCAATGTGCTGCGGATGCCCCCACAGAGGCGTTTTCTACACCCTTAAAAAGCTGGGCGTTTATGTTTCGGGCGATATCGGATGCTACTCACTCGGCGCTTCGGCTCCCCTTTCTGCCATTGACACAATAGTATGCATGGGCGCTTCCATATCCACCCTGCACGGACGCAACAAGGTGCTCGGCGAGCAGTCGGAGAAAAAGTCGGTTGCCGTTATCGGCGATTCCACCTTTATCCACACGGGAATAAACTCTCTTATTGACGTTGCGTACAACCGTTCAAACTCGGTTGTTATAATTCTTGATAACTCCATCACCGGTATGACCGGTCACCAGCAGAACCCCACAACCGGCTATACAATCAAGGGCGACCCCACAGCCGCCGTATCGCTTGAAAAGCTGGTGCAGTCTATCGGCATTAACCGCGTACGCGTTGTAGACCCCTACGACCTTGCGGCGACCGAACAGGCAGTCAAGGAAGAGCTTGCGGCAGACGAGCCTTCGGTAATCATCGCCCGCCGTCCCTGCGCTCTGCTCAAATACGTCAAACACAATCCCCCTTCAAGGGTAGATAACGAAAAGTGCCGCGGCTGCAAATCCTGTATGAGAATAGGCTGCCCCGCCATCAGCTTCCGCGACGGCAAGGCAAAAATCGACCACACGCTGTGCGTAGGCTGCGGAGTATGCAGCGAGATGTGCAAATTTGACGCTATATGTGAAGGAGAGGTAAAATAATATGTCTGTAAAAAGTATTCTTATTGTCGGCGTAGGCGGACAGGGAACCCTCCTTTCCTCACGTCTTTTGGGCAACGCCATGCTCTCTCAGGGCTATGACGTAAAAATCAGCGAGGTTCACGGAATGAGCCAGCGCGGCGGTTCGGTTGTCACATACGTTCGCTACGGCGACCGTGTCAGCTCCCCTATCATCGAAAAGGGCGAAGCCGATATGATTTTATCCTTTGAACAGCTTGAGGCAGCAAGATATCTGCCCTATCTCAAAAAGGGCGGCACGGTAGTTACCAACACACAAAAAACCGACCCCATGCCGGTAGTTACCGGCGCCGAGGAATATCCCGAAAATCTTATTAAAAAAATCAAAGACGCAGGCGTAAACATTATAGCTTTCGACGCACTTGAAGTTGCCGAAAAGGCAGGATCAATAAAGGCGGTCAACGTGGCATTGATAGGAAGACTGGCAAAAATCATGGATCTTCCCTATGAAGTATGGACAGACACTATAAAATCAACCGTTCCCGAGAAGTTTGTCGACCTCAACCTTAAGGCGTTTGATCTTTCTTATAATCTGTAACCAGACTCGGATGGGTTTTAATTACACAATACAAAATTAAAGGAGGCTATTTGTATGTATATTAAACAGCTTACGGTTTTTGTGGAAAACCAAAAGGGACGCGTAGCCGACATCGCGGCGGCAATCGGTGCGGCAGGCATTGATATCAGAGCTATTTCGGTTGCCGACACCGCCGATTTCGGAATTTTGCGCCTTATTGTCAACGACCCCTACGCAGCCTGCGAGGTACTGCGCGAAAAAGAGTTTATGGTATCGCTTACCGATGTTCTGGCGGTAGGTATTCCCGATATTCCCGGCGCGTTTGCGGGAGCTTTAAAAATTCTCGCCAAAAACAACATCGACGTTGAGTATATGTACGCCTTTATCAGCCGCAAGCACGGCGAAGCGTTTGTTATTCTGCGAGTAGAGGACAACGACGCTGCCGCCTCGCTTCTGCGCGAAAAGGGATTTGACATTCTCTCCGCCGAAGACGTTTACAAGTAAAGATGAGCAAAAACGGCTGACCCGGATACGGGTCAGCCGTTTTTTAGCCTAAATGGAATTATTCGTCAAAATCAAAAACGTCCTTAAAGCGCTCTTTGAATATCTCGAAAACCTTGGCAAGTGTTTCGTCGTCTTCAACGCCGGTATAGTTTTCGGTGTCGCCGTCCTCGCCGTCAAACTTGAGAATTACAACGCCGTCTTCGCTGTCATCGACGGGGAGCAGTACAACATATTCCTCGGAATCAAGCTCAACTATATCTAAAAACTCAAATGCGACCTCTTCGCCGTTTTCATCTTCAAGATATACAATGTTCTCGTCAGCGCCGTCAAGCATCTCAAGATCTTTTACATCATTATTATCGCACATTGGAAAAAACCTCCTTTTTTGTTATTTTAACTATAACATAGAGGTGCGTTTAAAGCAAGAGGTTTTGTCATATTTATTTACAGAAAACGTGATTGCCGATGACCGCCACAACAGGTCTTGAGCGTATCCACTTGTTTACGGCTGTTTTCGGGTTATAGTAATAAATAGCGCCGCCTGTGGGGTCTGAGCCTCCAAGCGCCTGCTTTGCCGCTCTGCGGGCAGATTCCGTTACACTTGCGTGCCATTGACCGTCCTCAAGAGCCGTAAAAGCTCCCCTTTGGTATATAACTCCGGCTACGCTATCGGGAAAAGAGGGGTGCTCTACCCTGTTCATTACAACAGCTCCGACTGCAACCTGTCCGGTATAGCTCTCCCCTCGTGCTTCGGCCGATATAATTCTTGCCAGCAGGTCAAGGTCGGACTGGGAATAAGACGATGATGACGAGCCCCCTGTAGAAAGTCCGATTGCCGCAAGGGTCTCGGGACCCGCTATGCCGTCGGCCTTAAGACCGTTTTTTTTCTGAAATGCTATTACCGCGTTTCTTGTGCCCGAGCCGAAAATGCCGTCAACCGCGCCGTTATAATACCCCCAGCGCTTTAGCCTCGTCTGGATATTTGTTACCTCCTGACCGGTAGAGCCGTATTTTGAGAGCACGGCTACGTTTTTATTTGTGTTTCCGTCAGAAATAATAAAGGAAAATACCGTAAAAGCGGTTATAAGCAAGCCTATTATTATTTTTTTGATGTTTAAATTCATTTTTTACCCTCCTGATTTTTCACTTTTTATAATTATTTTTGTCACAAATTTGTTTTTTAAACACCGATAAACCATGGGAAATAAAGTAAACCCGTTTATATTAAAAATTAAAAATTTTTCTTTCCAAAATAAGGTATATATTGCTTGTATTTATCCGATATTTAGTTTATAATAAAATGAAAAGTATAATGGGAGATGATATGCAAATGTCAGAAATCGTTTTAAGATTACTTGTAAAATTATTTGTATTGGTTGCTATTTTGCCGCTGCATGAGTTTGCCCACGGCTGGATGGCTAAAAAAATGGGAGACCGCACCGCGCAGATGCTCGGAAGACTGACCCTCAACCCCATTAAGCACCTCGATTATATCGGCGCGCTGTGTATGCTAGTGGTCGGCTTCGGCTGGGCAAAGCCCGTTCCCATCAACCCCGAAAACTTCAAGTGGAAAAACAAAAAGCTCGCAACCGCTCTTGTCGCCTTTGCAGGTCCCGCATCAAACCTTATCGCGGCTTTTGTCGGATGTTTTATATGGGAACTTCTCACCTTTGCACCGTTTAGTATTGAGGTTTTTGAAACTCTGAGCATAGTATTTTCTTGTTTTGTATCAATTAATATCGGTCTTGCGATTTTCAACCTGCTGCCCATTCCTCCTCTTGACGGCTCAAAAATACTCTACATCTTTTTGCCCGACAGATGGATTTATCAGATCGAAAGTTACTCGCAGTACATTATGCTGGGTCTGTTTGCTCTGATGTACCTTACAAACATCGACTCTTTTATCTGGCTTGTCGGAGATATAGTTTTTAGATGGATGATCGGAATTATCAACGCATTTTTGGGATTATTTGTGTAAGGAAATAAGCTATGGAACAGTTACTGTTTAAGCTGCCTGTTTTTGAAGGGCCGCTTGATTTGCTGCTGCACTTAATTTTAAAAAACAAACTGAATATCTGCGATATAAGCATATCCGAACTGCTCGAGCAGTATATGGCAACCATCGAAGAGATGAAGCGGCAGGATATGGATATCGAAAGCTCCTTTTTTGAGATGGCGGCGCGGCTTGTTTACATAAAAACGGTCATGCTGCTGCCAAAGCACGAGGAAGCCGAAAAGGCAAAGCAGGAGCTGGAAGGGCAGCTTATCCAGTATGAGCTGTGCAAGAAAATCGCGAAAATAATGTCGGGTATGGTTTGCTTTGACGAGTATGTGC